>NZ_JAPVXT010000003.1:0-279471 GCF_041431445.1 Veillonella sp. 20925_1_51 | reverse complement strand
CACGGCTTAATGATAATACAGTTTAGGGTTCATTAATTGGCTCCATATTATAGTACCAATCTATTAATAAACCTCTTGCTCTACTTCCCATTTAGTAATGGTCCCAGTATCTGCATCTATTTCAAAATCATATTCATAACCATTATAATGTATTTCACCTTCATACTCTAAACGGCCATTCTCATAATCACGATTGAATTCAGTTACATTTGCAACTGTTGCACCCGGCACACGTGCTAAGGCGCTTTGAACAGCCTCATCAGAACTAATTGCTTCTACAGATGAAACCGTAGCAGTCCCGATTACTACAATTGCAGCTAACACAAAACCTTTTATTAAATATTTCATATAATTCTCCCATCGCCAATAAGTACATTGATTTTTTTAGATATAATTAATATACTAATTGTAATCTATAAATAGAGATATAGCAAACTCAATATTTCATATAGATATTTTTTCTTAATCATGATAAAATACATCGTATCAAATAGAAAAAATTAAATGCAGTCTGCGAAGTGCGATTCGCAGGCTTTTATTTTTCCCATTTTAAGATAGGAGGATTGTATGACTCAAGAAAATTCTGCTAAGGTTTCCTTTATCTTGGTAGTATTCCTTGGCATGTTAACAGCTATTACACCGCTCGCAACAGATCTGTATTTACCGGCATTACCGATTATGCCTGGTGAATTAAATACAACAGCATCAAATATTCAAATGACCATTGGTATTATGACCTTTGGCGTTGCATTAGGCCAATTATTTGGTGGTCCTATTAGTGACACAATGGGGCGTAAGGTACCACTTATTATAGGCAATTTACTATGTGTTATTTCTGGCCTTATATGTGCCTATGCACCGAGTATCGAAATACTTTTACTAGGAAGATTTCTACAAGGTTTAACCGGATCTGTAGGCGTTGTAATTGCCAAAGCCATCGCTCGAGACTTTGCATCTGGTCAAGAACTGACTAAACTTTTTGCTATGCTCATGATGGTTAACGGACTCGCACCAGTCCTTGCACCTTTAGTAGGCGGTCAACTACTACTTCTTACCACATGGCGCGTTATCTTTATAATCTTAGCCGTATTCTCTGCTATTCTATTGCTAGGTTCTCTTCTTTTCCGTGAAAGCTTACCAAAGGAAAAACGCGTTACTGGCGGCCTTGCTACGGCTATAAATAACTACTTTACACTGATCAAAGATAAACGTTTCCTGGGACAATCTTTAATTCAATTCTTTGCTTTCGGCGCTTTCTTTGCCTATATCTCAGGTTCATCCTTTGTATACCAAAATATTTTCCAACTTTCAGCCCAGAAATTTAGTTATCTTTTTGGTATCAATAGTTGCGGCATTATCTTGGCCAGTGCCATTAGCGGACGAGTAAGTAATGTCGTAACATCTCGTCAAATACTTACATTCAGTCTATGGGAACTGACTATCGGCTCCTTACTATTCTTAGTAGCCATGATTTTTGAATGGTCTCTCATTCCTGTAACAACAATTCTATTCTTTACGGTGTGCACAGTTTCCTTATTCGGTTCCGCCTCCTTCTCTATGGCTATGACTAACTATGGAAAAATGGCAGGCAGTGCCTCTGCCATACTAGGCTTTGCAAGCATGTTTGCAGCAGGTATTGTATCACCATTAGTTGGTATAGGTGGGGATCATACGGGTATACCAATGGGGATTACAATGCTAGTATGTGCAGCGCTTTCCTTATTGTGCTTGTATGGTTTAGTAGAAAAAGAATAATTTATTTTATACGTTTCTGTAAGCCCCACAATGGGGCCCAACTACAACAGAATAATTTTAGTATATAAATAAGATACCCCTTTCCTTGCTCAGTACGGCGCTACGCTTCGTAAAATCGCTTCGGAAAGGGGTATCTTATTTATATTAACACTACCTGTAGAGGCGTCCCATTGTGGGGCTATACAGCTTAAATTAAAATCTGCTAATTCTTTTTTACAAATACACTATGCACAATAAAGGAAAGCACCTGTCCAACTGATTGTAGGAAAAAGAGATGTGGCATAGCCACATCTCCTTACATCTATCCATATCTGCACTAGTTATATTTTCAATGGGACATCTTCATAACAGGTGTACATAGAAAAGAACACAGCCCTCTCTGCAGCGATTTTACGAAGCGTAGCGCCGTACTGAGCCAAGAGAGGGCTGTGTTTTTTCTATACTAGTGTTATGTAGTTGTCACGGGGCCCCATTGAAAATATAACAGAGCATTCTTATTCAAACATTGTCGATAGTAATAGTTTTAGTCGATTTGCTTGGTTTACTGCACTGGATCCTGGATCGTAGTCGATGGCAGCAATGCGCACGTCTGGGTAGGCAGCGGATAGTGTTTTAACCATGCCTTTACCTGTTACGTGGTTTGGTAAACAGCCGAATGGTTGCAAGCATACGATTTGTTTGGCTCCTTTTTCGATGAGGTCAATCATATCGCCTGTGAGGAACCATCCTTCACCGCATTGGTTACCAAGACCGATGAATTGAGCTGCTTCTTTTGCTACTTCTGTCATACGTTGTAGAGGGTCAAAGTTTTTAGACGCCGCTACTGCTTTAGCGTATGGCAAGCGGTAGAGTTCAAGGGCTTCACGAGCCAATGTACCAAAGAAGCCAGATAGCCATGTACCATCAAGGTGTTTAGCACGGTATGTGCTGTCCATTGCACAGTACAAGAAGAAGTCTAATAAACCAGATGTAACGACTTCGCCACCTTCTTTTTCAATGAGTTCATTGATATGGTTGTTAGCACTTGGGTGGAATTTAACGTAAATCTCCCCTACAACGCCAACGCGAGGTTTTTGTACATCTTTATTGACCGGCAAGTTATCAAAGTCATGAATGATTTCTTTGATGTACTTATTATACTGACGAAGGCTGGCAGATGTAATGTTTTCACGTAATTTTTTAATCCAGTAATCACATAATGCATCTGTAGAGCCCGGGTTAGTTTCGTAAGGACGTGTAGCCAATACGCATTGCATGAGGGCATCACCGTAAACAACGGCTTGAATCATGCGATGCAAGAAACCTTTTGTCAATTTGAAGCCTGGTTGACGTTCCATATCGCTTGCATTAAGAGATAGAATTGGCACTTGTTTCATACCAGCGTCAATCAATGCTTTACGCAAATAGCCAATATAGTTTGTAGCACGGCAACCACCACCTGTTTGAGAGATGATAACAGCTGTTTTATCGATATCGTATTTACCAGATAATAGTGCAGACATGAGCTGACCAACAACGATAATCGCTGGGTAACATGCATCATTATTGATATATTTTAAGCCCACTTCAATATCATCACGCGTTGGTGCTGGCAACATTTCAAAGTTATAGCCTTCATTTTTGAGGACTGGATCTAAGAGGCTAAAATGCAATGGTGACATTTGTGGCACCAAGATTTTATAGGTCTTACGCATTTCCTCTGTGAACACCACGCGATTATAATCGTAGGTTGGCAATTGTTCTTCCACCACTTCTGGTGCTTCTGGGTTGTGATGACGACGCAAGCTACGTTCCATTACAGATTGCAAGGAACGCAAACGAATCGTTACAGCCCCAAGGTTTGTACCTTCGTCAATTTTGAGTAAGGTATGAATCTTATGGTTTGCTGAAAGTATATCTTTTACTTGATCCGCTACGATAGAATCGAGACCACAACCGAAGGAATTAAGTTCAACGATTTGGAAGCCTTCTGTTCTACTTACGAATTCAGCAGCGCGATATAAACGGCTATGGTAGGACCATTGGTCTACAACACGTAAATGCTTAATTTCATTGCCTAGTGGAGCAACACCATCTTCTGTAAGAACAGCCATACCAAGAGAAGTAATAAGCTCTGGAATACCGTGGTTAATACCGGAGTCCAAATGATATGGACGACCAGCTAATACGATAGTAGGAATTTGTTCTGCTACGAGGCGAGATACTGTTTTCTTTGTCGTTTCACGGTAAGAAGCCTTACAATTTTCTTGTTCTTCCCACGCTTTTTCAACAGCGTTAGCAATATCTTTCTTCTTGAGATTCAAGAAGTCCAATGCTTTCACAAGAGCAGGAACAAGAGATTTCTTATCAGCTAATGGCAAGAATGGTGCGTGGAATGGAGTATCCCCCAGAACCTCCTGCATGTTGTTTTTGATAAGTTCTGGATAGGAAATAACCATTGGACAATGGTAATTATTGTCGCGGCTAAATTCCTTAGGACCATGTTGAATACAAGGGTACCAAACAAAGTCTACTTGTGCATTCGCAAGGTCACGAATATGACCATGTACCGCTTTTGCTGGGTAGCAAGCTGTATCAGATGGAATCGTATCAATAGCCTTGTTGTATTGTTCCTTTGTAGTGTAATCGGAAAGGATTACTTCAT
Source organism: Veillonella sp. 20925_1_51 (assembly GCF_041431445.1). Lineage (NCBI taxonomy): Bacteria > Bacillati > Bacillota > Negativicutes > Veillonellales > Veillonellaceae > Veillonella > Veillonella sp. 20925_1_51. The sequence continues at coordinate 275,072 of NZ_JAPVXT010000003.1, read as the reverse complement.
AGCCAAGTGTATTAAAGAATGTAAACCAGAATGGGAAATCCTCATACATATTGAGGACGCGAGGAATCCCTACGCGCATTTTACCTTCGAACTCTGGAATATTTTTCTTCAAATAATAGTCGAAGTAACGACGCAATTTAACGTCTACTAAGTTAGGAACTGCTTTGCGTTCCTCTTGAATCATACCGCCCGCACCGCGGTCACAACGGTTACCCGTTACGTAGGTACGACCATCAGAGAAAGCATTGATGGTAAGCATACAGTTATTGGAGCAAAGTCCGCAATTACGCATTGTCGTAGATACTTGTAAGGAGTTAAGACCATTACTATCGAGCAAAGTGCTTTTTTCCTTTTGTAACTCTTCTGCCGTTTCAGCTGCAAGAAGGGCCATACCATAAGCACCCATCAATCCAGATACGTCAGGACGAATTACTTCTACGCCCATCAATTTCTCGAAGGCACGCAATACGGATTCATTGTAAAATGTACCGCCTTGTACAACGATATGATCACCCAATTCTTTAGGATCTTTTACCTTAAGAACCTTATAAAGGGCATTTTTAATAACAGAGTAAGCAAGACCTGCCGCGATATCTTGTACCGTAGCACCTTCTTTTTGAGCCTGCTTAACCTTAGAGTTCATAAATACAGTACAACGAGAACCCAAGTCGATTGGCAAGGATGCCAATAAACCTTCCTTCGCGAATTGATCGATTGGAATGCGTAGACCGGATGCGAATGTATCGATGAAGGAGCCGCAACCAGAGGAGCACGCTTCGTTCAATACGATATCTTCGATATAGCCATCGCGAACCTTACAGCATTTCATATCTTGACCGCCGATGTCCAAGATAAAGGATACATCAGGGCAGAAGTAACGAGCTGCACGATAGTGAGCCATTGTTTCTACTTCACCAATATCGATGCCAAGGGCGCGTTTAAGGAACGCTTCGCCGTAACCAGTTACACCAGAATGCGCAATATACGCGCCTTTTGGTAACAGTTCATAAATCTTCTCGATCATTTCACGAGATTTTTCTAATGGTTTACCATGGTTAGGACCATAGTGAGAGAAGATAATTTCCTTATTGCTATTGATGAGAACTACCTTAAGAGTGGTAGAACCAGCATCAATACCAAGGTAACAAGGACCTTGCGCATCTTCAATATTCGCTTTTGGCGTTACTGCCTTAGCGTGACGAGCGCGGAATTCTTCTAATTCTTGTTCATTTTTAAATAGAGGTTCTACACGATCTGTAGCCTCCATAGGAATACCGATGAGGGCACCAATTTCCTTTGTTAATTGACCAACCGTAATCTCACGACAGTCTTCTTTCATCAAAGCCGCCCCTAAAGCGATGAACAATTCACCATTCTCAGGGATAATGCGATGCGCTTCATCTAGTTCTAAGGTATCGCAGAAGCATTGGCGCAATTCAGACAAGAATGTCAATGGACCGCCAAGGAACGCTACATTACCTTCAATTTTATGACCGCATGCAAGGCCAGCAATTGTTTGATTTACAATCGCTTGGAATACGGATTTTGCAATATTTTCATGAGATGCGCCTTGGTTTAACAAAGCTTGTACGTCTGTTTTAGCAAATACGCCACAGCGTGCTGCAATCGGATAAATCGTATCAGCATTCATGGCCAATTGGTTAAGACCAGATGCATCAGTTTGCAATAAAGTCGCCATTTGGTCGATGAAAGCACCTGTACCACCTGCACAAGAACCATTCATACGGTGTTCTGCCGTTTGACCTAAATAGGTTACCTTCGCATCTTCACCACCAAGTTCGATGATAACATCAGTTTCTGGATACAACGCTTTTACAGCACGTGTTTCAGCAATAACCTCTTGCACGAATGGAATGCGTACCTTTTCAGCCATCGCCATACCACCAGAACCGGTAATACATACATGAACTTGATCATTTTCATGGCCCACTTGAGCCTCTTGGAGCAAGGTATATACGGTGTCCAAAATGTTTGCATAATGGCGTATGTACTTTTTATACAAATAATTATCGTGTTCGTCTAATAGTACAACTTTAACAGTTGTAGAGCCCACGTCAATACCCATGCGTAGCATGTGTTGCATAAATACCTCTCTTTTCAAAAAACGTATGACCACACAAGATCATACTCATATTGTGAAAGTAGTACATTGAGCTTGAATCTAAAATAAAATGCACCAAACATCTAATTAAACTTAGATAAGGATAGGCTTTCACAAAAACATCTAATTTTTTAAATATCCTATACATATTATACAACAAATGTAGATAAAATCTATGTTTTTCTATATTCCAATGAGTTATATGGAATATGACTAAACTTGAATAATACCTCTACATCGAGATAGGATGTAAAATTTATTATATCATTCTAAGATGAAAAAAAGTGTACCTAACAGCACATAACTTAAGCAATAAATAGGTAAATATTATTTCTATTTCTATTTCAGTTAACAAGAATAAGGGAATACAAAAAGAGGCTTCCATGAAATCATTGAAGCCTCTTGTATTTGTATTGTTCATTATATACTTTTGAGTTTTATTATTCACTCTATATAGGTTACAAAACCTTTTTATATAATCCGATAAGATCATCATGGTTAGCTGGGTATGGATTAAATCTATAACACATATCCTCTAGTGCTCTATCTGCCATGAGGTTAAGTTTTGGTTCAGATGTAGCCTTATCTACACCAAATTCAGTCAGTGTCATTGGACATTCTAAAGTTCGTTGTAGTTTTACAATCGCCTCTAGTAATGCACCTATTTTATCTCCATCGGATGCTTTATGCGATGCAAAGCCCAACTTAGCAGATAGATGGGCATATTTCTTGGCCACCTCTTGGTTACGAGAGCAATTAAATCCAATTACATAAAGCAAAAGCATACTGTTAGCTAGACCATGAGGCACATGAAATTGTCCTCCCAACTGATGAGCCATGGCATGAACTATACCTAATCCGGCCTTGTTGAAGGATAGACCTGCTAAACATGAAGCCTCATGCATAGACATTCTATCTTGCTCTGTAGCTGTTGGCTTATGACATCTTGGTAAGTAAGTAAAGACTAGCTCAATCGCCTGTTGTGCCAACGCATCAGTAAAATTATTTGCAGCCGTTGCTACATAGGCTTCCAATGCGTGAACTAGCACATCCATACCACTGAATGCAGTAACACTTGGTGGAGATGTTTTTACAAATAATGGCGTTAATAATGCTTCATCTGGTAATACCGCATCATCCACAAGAGGATACTTAATTTGTGTTTCACTATCTGTAAGAACAGCAAACGAGGTTACTTCTGATCCAGTTCCACTAGTAGTAGGCACGGCAATAAAGGATTTGATATCCATCTGCTTTAATTTACGACCAAAATAAGCTATCCCTTTGCTCATATCAATGCAAGAGCCACCACCTATGGCAATGATTACAGTTGGTTTAATGCCTTCCATAAATTCAATGCCTTTTACTACATGAGTTATGGGTGGATCAGGTACCACATCAGTATAGATAGTCACCTTATTTTTACTATCCATTAATCCCATCACATACGTAAGGCTCGGAGAATCTTTTAAAAATGGATCACATATGATAAGGATGGATTCATTATTAAATTCTGTAAGACGATTCAACGAATCTGGTCCCGCATAAATTTGAGTTGGAAAAGACCATTTATTCATATGCTCACCACCTATCGAATATTAAATCCTGTTGTTAAGCAACATCTACGACGTCGCGCAAAGCAACGCGCTGATGTAGTAGATTCTCCAGTAGGTGTAGCAATTGTAAAGGTTGTCGTACCCTCACCACTAAATCCAAGCCCCGCATAGGACGGACCATTCTTAACAAAAATAGATGTTTTCATTTTGCGAGCCATACGGTTTAGGCGTTCCATATTTAAAGAATGCATTGTGGCCGTATGATGTAAGCCTGCTTCTAACATCAAGCATACATCAAGACCTTCGTCAAAGCTATCTACTGTAACAACAGGTAAAATAGGCATTAACATCTCAATAACTGCAAAGGGATGATTTTTTGGAGCCCGCATGATAATTAACCGTGGATCACCATTGTACGGAATATGTGCTGCATCAAGAATAACGCTTGCATTTTTACCAACAAATTTTTTATTTGGTGTCCCATTCGGTAACACTGTTAAATCGACTAGGCGTTGAATATCCTGTTGATTTTCAACGAGAACACACCCTGCTTTTATCATTTCTTCAACTAGCTGTGGCTCGATTTGGCGCATGGCTACAACGCTCTTTTCAGCGATACACAGAATATTATTATCTAGACTAGCGCCGAGAACAATATCTTGAGCAGCCTTTTTAATATCTGCCGTTTCATCTACAAAGGCCGGTGGATTGCCTGCACCAGCACCGATAACCTTTTTACCACTTTGAAGCGCTTGTTTTACTACGCCAGGACCTCCAGTAACAACTAATAGGCTCACATCTGGATGTAGCATCATCTCTTGAGCAGACTCAATAGATGGCTCTCGAAGTGTAACAATAAGGTTTTCAATGCCAATCGATTTGGCGATGATTTGATTAAGTTCACTAACTAGCAACCGACTAAGATGCTTAGCACCAGGATGAACGCTAAAGAATACAGCATTCCCTGCGGCTAGCATACCTATTGTATTACATATTAATGTTTCCGCTGGATTCGTACTTGGCGTAACAGCACCAATAACACCATAAGCAGACAATTCGTATAATGTCATACCATTATCGCCTGTTTCACACTCTGTAACGAGATCTTCTACGCCCGGTGTTTTATCGAGTGTTAGATTTAATTTTAGTACTTTATCCGCAACGCGACCCATCCCCGTTTCATCAACGGTTTTCTGAGCCAACTCTTGCACTCGTGGACGCATGGCAGCACGGATGTCTGCTATTACCTTTTCACGGGTTGCCAAGGTGCAATCTTCAAAGCGCGCTTGCGCTGCTTTTGCAGCTTGAATTGCTTCATCAACCGTATCAAACACACCTGGCTCAACTTGACCTCTAGGCGCTTGTTTAATAGGTTGTGATGAGGCCATTTCTTGCTTTTGCCCCTGTAATATATCTATAACCATGGAGCGGATCATTTCTTTCAACTGTGTATTGTTTTCCATCATGAACCTCCATATAGGTTGCATTGCTGATGCAATGACCATGTCAACTAACGGTGTCCACAATCAAGGATACATTCATGATGTGACACAATAACTAGGTTTAACTCTGGCACCAGCTATTTCCTATACAATTATTTTTCAAAACTATCAATAATACCCACAATAGCACAATCTACTGCGGTGCCTTTATCATCTTCGAAAATATGCCGTGCCGATGAGCCTCGAGTTAGAAGCACATATTCACCTTCACCAGCACATACTGTATCGACGGCGATTTCTATGCGCCCCGTCAACTCTTGTTCTCCATCGAGAATATCTACCATCATCAGTTTCATTCCCTTTAGAGATTCATGCTTTTGAGTAGATACGATACTACCCACAACTTTACCGACTTGCATACTTCTCGTTCCCTTCAATTATTGTGATACCTAAGCGCTCGATTTCATCTCGAGCAGCCATGGTGAACCGTTGTCCCCTATATATGACGATAATAGACTGACTTTCACAAGATCTAACAAAAGAGGCCGTTATCCACGCTTGATGACTGGCATATATAGGACGACCAAATTTATCTAGAAATTTGATAGGCCAATCTAGAATGACTGATGGATTCATCAACGAGGTTACAGGAACTGCTAGGTGTATCGTCACCTCACAGTCATACGCTAATGCACGATGTAAATAGGCAACCCAAGGCACCAATGTATCGCACATTAACTCTCGTATATGACCATAATCTATACCAGCGAAAGAAATGAGTTGGTTCTGCAACAATATATGCTCATCATAGCTATTGCACTCTGTGACCATAAAAGTAGCAGTGGATGTCATGCGCTTTTCTAGGCGTTCTAGCACCAGTTTAACTAATGCATCCATATTAATACTCACTTCCCATGGCAATCCCTAAGGGCGTTACAAACTCTGGATATAATGGCTTATCTACGGGTAATCCTATATATTGACTGAAAGTCTTTGTGAACTCCTCAAAATTAGAGGCACCGCCCACAACAACAATAGGAGTCCCCTTTTCATAGCCGCCCTCTTGTAACGCACGCTTAGAAATAGCTGCCATTTTCTCTACAACCGGCCGTATGGTTGCATATACATCGCGTTTATTAGCTTCATTGCGCTTATAGGCCTCCGCTTCAGGGATGGAAATCCCATAGGCTCCGCTAATAACAAGGTTCATATGGGTGCCTCCTGTAGGCTCATCTACGGTATATACAACTCGGCCATCTTTTAAAATGCTTATGCCCGTAGTACCACCACCGACGTCGATAACAGCGCCATCGGTGATGCCTAGCACATTAGCAGCAGCGGTAGGTTCGTCTAGAATGCAGGTCACTTCAAAACCGGCACTTTCAAGAACATGACCTACTACCTCTTTATTCTTGCCTATCGTTCCAGGTGGAACAGCTGCTGCGGCATATACAAGTTCTGTACCTAAGGCTGCTTCCGCCTTAGCCTTTAGCTCTCGCGTAATCGTAACAGCTCCCACATAGTCAACTACAAGGCCATCTCGAATAGATTCGTTGTATTCAAAAGCACCATATATAGGTTTACCTTTATCGTTTACTACGGATAGGACAATAGATGATGTACCAAGGTCGATGCCTACGCGCAAATTCTTTTGATTATGAGAGCTCACTTGTTTGGACTCTACAAGATCAAAGAACTCTTGCAAGGTATTATTTGCCTTTTTCAAACCTTTCATCATATCACCTACTTTACTGTATAATTCTCGCCATCACTGTACCTTGTACATTGGCAGCATTTGCCTCATCTGTATCAATATGGAGCTCTAGAACAAAACCGGGTACGGCCCGAACGATGACATCACCAAATACAGTGGTGCGCTCTGGCGTTTGAAGTTCAACATTAACGCTATCGCCATCGTTTACAGAAAGTCGTTTTGCATCATCAGGTGACATATGGATATGTCGTTTTGCAACGATGCAAATAGGTTTTGTAATTTCCCCATTTTCAGTACATAGAGTAATCTCTGCGGCTGATTCTAAATGACCAGATAGCACAATAGGAGGTTTTATACCCAATGTACGAGCATCGGTCAAAGATACCTCTACTTGTGACTGTTTTCTAAGAGGACCTAGTACGCGGACATTTTGAATGACTCCTTTAGGCCCCACTAAAGTAACTGTTTGTTCTGAAGCAAACTCTCCAGTTTGTTTTAAGTCACTTTTCTTAGTAATAGCCTGGTTAGGGAATAATATATCCCAGTCCTCCTGACATAGATGGACATGTCTATTGCTCACACCTACGGGAATGGACGATTCGAACATGGCTTCGATCACTTCTCGTACGATAGCACGAATCTGTTCCCGATCCATAAGCTATTATCCTTTCTTAGGTAAGATCAATTCCACATCGCTATGAGGGCGTGGAATTACATGAGTAGATACTACTTCACCTACTTTTTGTGCTGCTGCACAGCCTGCATCAACAGCCGCTTTTACAGCACCTACATCACCGCGAACCATTACTGTTACAAGACCAGAACCGATTTTTTCAGTACCTTCTAATGTAACGTTAGCTGCTTTTACCATTGCGTCAGCCGCTTCAATTGCGCCTACTAAACCTTTTGTTTCTACCATGCCTAATGCGTTATTCATGATAATCTCCTTTATTATTTACTACTTTATTTCTTTTTAGGGTTTTTCTTTGGTGTTATTTTCTTTGTACCTGTGGACTTAGAACTTTTCGGTTCTATGATCGTGGATACTATCTCATCTAACACCTCAACAACCTTTTCATCTAATTGGGGTTTCTCTATTTCATCAGCTACCTTAGCCGGCTTATCTGTAAAATCATCATTAAAGGATTCTACTAAGCCTTCTGCAGGTCGAGGAATTACTTTGTGAGCTACATACAAGTTCATACCTTTTGTAATCGCCACACCTGTTTGAACAGCTGCTTCAACAGCTCCCACATCACCAGCAACCTTTACGGTCATCCAGCCAAGTCCTCTCGCCTTTTCTATTCCTATGAGCCGTACATTTGCAGCTTTAACCATTGCATCTGATGCGGTGATAGCCCCCAGCAAACCAGCTACTTCTAGTAACCCTAGTGAATCTTTCACCATGCCACCTCCCGACGTTTATTCATTAGATGATGTAAGCATTACCTTTGTTTTTAGGTCTTTCTCCCATAGTTTCTAGTAACGCTAACCCCACATCACGTGCTGCTTTTACAGCTTGTTTAACAGCGCCAGAGTCACCAGAAATTAGTAAAACAACTTCATTTGACATATCTGAGCTCGATGGAGACTGATAATCTACCACATCTACATTAGCTGATTTAACTGCTGTATCTGCCATAACTACACCTATTGCTGCTGGGGCACCTACTAATAACCCAAAGGCTTTACCTTCTGGTGTCCCAAAAGCAGTGACTAAGGCTTCTCCTGCACGCGCTGTATATTGCACCTCCACATGGCCTGCGTCATTCATATATACTTCGCCAAAGGTGCGTTCTAATTCACGTAATGCTACTTCCACAGAACGTCTTACATCGGATACGTCATCGCCACCAAATATGATAAGGGAACCAGAACCAGCGCCACCTTTCATATCACGGGCCAGTTCAATGCTAACAATCTCTGTATTCGTTGCTTTTACAGCTTCATCAGCGGCCATAATTTGCGGCCCTGCACCTGTACGTGAACCTAAGATACCGATGGATCGATATGACTTAGTGAGCTTCATAGCTTCCAATACTTGACTATCAACATTGGCAATTACGAGACCAATTGTATCGCCTGTTGTAGTGCTACCTACGTGTTCAGTAATCATAGAAGTTTGTAGTTGACTTACAGCAGGTGAACTTACAGGTGCCGAAGCACATGATGCATTACTAGTCGCGCCTGAAGTTTTGCTTAAATCAGCACTATCGATACGCATCAATACGCGCTTTAAAATCTCATCTACCATACTATTAGTATCGGCCATAATTATTCACCCTTTGTTGGTAAAATACCTTCTACATCTTTATGTGGTCTTGGAATTACATGAGTAGAGATAACAATACCTACCCGTTCTGCAGCAGCTGCACCTGCGTCTACAGCAGCTTTTACAGCACCTACATCACCGCGAACCATAACAGTAACGAGACCAGAGCCAATTTTTTCATTCCCTACGAGTTCTACATTAGCTGCTTTAAGCATTGCATCTGCTGCTTCAATAGCGCCTACTAGGCCCTTAGTTTCCACCATACCTAATGCTTCTTGTGTCATCTGTTTTCTCTCCTTTTACAAAACATAGAGCAAAGATTACAAATTTATTTTTCTAATAGTTCCACCATAGTACCTATATTCATAAAGGCAAAGTGCGCTGTTTTAAGTAGTTGTACCATGAGTACAGCACCAGTACCTTCACCTAACGCCATTTGTCCATGGATTGGAACTTCATCAAGACGAATATTTGCATAAGCCAATGCTGCGGCCATCCCTACCTCGCGAGAATAATGAGATGGGATACCATATAATGGAGCGTCTCCATTCATTTGAGTAGCACAAGCCATGGCAACGGCTGTAATATATCCATCGATTACAAATGGGATATGTAAGTCTGTACAAGCTACCATAGCACCTGTAATAGCGGCTATATCAAAGCCACCTACGCGGCTAATTACCTCTTTAGGACTATTTAAGTGTCCCTTATGATGAGATAGTGCAGTACGTACAAACTCTCTTTTTTGATTCATGTACGCCTCTTCATCAGGGCCAGATCCAGGACCTACAGTTATCCGTGGGTCTAGTTTTGTAAGACCACTTAGGACAGCTGCTGAAGTAGTCGTATTACCAACACCCATTTCGCCAAAGGAAAATAGATTGATACCCGATTCTGCATAGTAAACAACTCGGTTATATCCAGCTTGGTATGCTAGGTCAAACTCTTCAGCACTCATAGCGGCACCATCTAATATATTCTTTGTGCCTTGAGCTACCTTTCGATTGACTCCAATACCTTGTGGGCACGCAATGCCTACATCTACCACTTCATAAGGAATATGGTTAAAGATACAGTAATTAGCAACTGCACTTTTACCATCAATCATATTCTGAGACTGTTTACGAGTAATCTCATAGTTATAACCGATTAGGCCATCTACGGAAATACCATTATCTGCAGAAAAGATAATATGCTGAGCCTGAATCTCAGGTTTCATATCTTGCCAAGCGAGACACATTTTTTTGAAATATCGTTCCCATAGACCCAAGCTTTTTGGAATGATCGCCTTATTTAAAATAAATTGATTAAGTTGTTCTTCAAACACTTTGTCCATGGAAAAACCTTCTTTCAACTAACCGTATATGTAGTTACATAATTGTTTTAACGACTCTTCGTCGTGAACTGATATTTCAAAAATATTAGTGGCTCCCGCTAGTTTAAGATTGCGCCGAGGCGCCTCAACATCTTTACCCGTATCCACCTTTGATACAACCCCTATAACCTCGCGATTTAAGGAGTTTCCAAAGTTTGGTGGGAATATGGTTGTTTCATCACCTGCAGGAATCATGAAAATCACTACATCCGCATCATAGGCGTGCAAGATAATGCCTCGATAGTAATTAGGATTCTCCATATATTCCCCAGGTGTATCGATGAAGTTTCCCACTCTCGTTATGGCTTGTGTCTTATGATACGTAGCCGAGCCATGAGTAATCGTATCTGCTAATGTAGTCTTACCACAACCGCTACGACCTACTAGAAGGATGCGTTTTTCTTTCTTTTCGGTGCTCATAATTACCCTTTCATTAGGATCTTGTTAAATCCGTTGGAAAGAATCCTAATATGCGTTGCAGACCTTCAATTACGCTGCGCAAAGCAGATTCAACAGCAGATACATCACCAGTTATGAGAAGTGCCCCCGAAAATCTATCGATGAAACCGATTTCGATATCACCAGATTTACTTGCAATATCGGCTGCAATAATGGTCCCTTCGCCAGGTGTTATGGTAAGAATTCCAATGGCATTGCGTCCTTTTTCCTCAAGCCCCATTTTTCTAAATAGATCTGGCTTAGGATTGGCAATAACATGAGCTATTGTAACCTGCTTTCCGGGTACAAACTCTTGAATGATGCGCTGTTTTGCATCAATTACCTCTTGAAAGGCCATATAATCTCCTCCTAATGTAATATGTATTCTTTAAACTATACTGACATGTTATAGTTTGTCGTTGTTTTATATACTCTAGCTATAGTTAAGGTGCCACTAATTGGAAGAACAACACAGCTAAACCTGCCCCAATCAACGGGCCAATAAATGGTACCCATGCATATTGCCAGTTCGCAGTTCCCTTATTAGGAATCGGTAGTAAGAAATATGCTAACCGTGGACCAAAGTCACGGGCTGGATTTAATGCATATCCAGTAGTTGCACCAAAGGACATACCAATGGATGCTACCAAAATACCGATGACCATAGGTGCTAAACCATCGGCCATTTTTCCTAAGCAGAGAATCGCTAGCATAAACATAAATGTTGCTATAATCTCAGATATCAAATTGAAAGGTTTATTATCGATTGCTGGACCTGTTGCAAAAATCCCTACACAGTTTCCTTCGTCAGGACCGGTTACTTTAAAGTGTGGATAATAGAACAATGCAGCAATGGCAGCACCTGTAAAACCACCTGCAATTTGAGCTATGGACATTGGAATGACTTGATCCCAAGGGAATATACCTGCTACAGCAAGAGCAAAGGTAACGGCAGGGTTCAAATGCCCCGGGCCACCAAGTGTAATCCCTACATATACACCAAAGGCTACGGCAAATGCCCATCCGAAGATAATGTGTAGCCAGTTAGTACCAAAAATACTAACAATGGTTTTCTTTAACAAGATAGATGCATTGGTAGTATTACCAAATGCAATTAAAACGGCAGTACCAACAAACTCACTAATATACATTTGCGTTACGTCCATTGTTTTCACCTCATTGAGTTAACAGAGATTGTAATGCATGAGATGCAATGTCCATATCCTGTGCCACGGTACCACCGCTAATGCCAAGTCCACCAATCATTTTTCCATTAATCATGATTGGATATCCGCCACCAAAGGTGCAAATTTTACGGTTTACCATGGATTCTATGTTGAATAGATCGCCATCAGGCTGTGCGCTTGGATGTATTTCATGAGTTGCTGATTTAAGCGCCACTGCGGTGTACGCCTTTGCCTGTGCGATGTCGTTACTGATGAGCAATGCATCTGACATACGTTGGAAATACATTAATACACCGTTTGCATCTACTATAGATACAACGATAGGTACGCCTATGGACTGAGCGTAGTCCATTGCCGCTTGTGAAAGCTTCGTCATAATATGTTCTAACTCTGTTCCAGTCGTCATATCATAAACTCCATTTTCAGCAGTATGCTCTATATTACCTATGCCTTGCGTCTTTTCTGTTCGTATTTCCGCAGGACTAGTTACTACGCGTTCTGCAACGCGTTCTACAATTGTTTCTACAAATTGTATGTAGTCTTCCATGCGAGCCATGATATACAGAGCATCAGATAGTCGATTAATAAATTTACGAACCTCATCGCGAATTGGTTCTACCTCACCTAAACTAATAAGCAACCGTTCACCGCGACGACAGATTGTACGAGCCACATGTAGCTCTGCAGCAGATAGATAATTTCCGCTTAATATAAAGCTATGTTGCTGTGGCAATCGCTTTGTATAGTCATCGATCAAACGTTCCAAATCGCTAATATCTTGTTGTGAAATCAAATTGCTACTTTCACTAAGATTTTCTACACGAGGCGTTGCTACCTCCGCACATAAGCGGAAGAGCTGATGTTGTAATGTGTGAAGCACATGTTTATTGTCTGGTGAGACGACTAATTTCTCACATACACTAACCTGTGCATTTAATTCATCAAAGGTTCCATATGTGTCCACACGAAGTGAATTTTTAGGTACCCGTGTGCCATCAAAAAGGGCTGTTGTACCTGCATCACCGGTTTTCGTATAAATAGCCATATGCACCACCTCTCAAATTCGTTGTGTTTAAAAGGCCACTTCCAATCGTTCATCAGAAACGAAAGGATTTCCTTTTACAAGGCGAGCTGCATTGACACCTAAGGTGCGTAAGCTATCTGGATATTGACTGTAACCACTTAGTCGGTAGATAAATTGATGAGCTGGTATGTTTTTATAGGTCAACACAATCGCCTCATCATCAACGCCTATCCCAACAGATAAAGCCGAATTACGAGATGCTAGGTCGGCCAATGTCATATGCGTACCACTATGGGACTCAATGACAACAGGTAGACCTTCCTCTTCAATTCCATATAGAACGGGTTTTAGTATATCCTCACTGATATGCTCTGTAGCATACAGCAATATGGTTGGCTTACTGACGATACTTTGATCCATCATAGGCCTCCCTTCTGTGCATAGGATAATACCAATCCTGTTGCTACCGCATTTCGTGCCCCTTCAACGCCTCGAATATTGCCTCGCCCCGCTACTAATGCATATTGTGAAAGTGCATCGGTTACGAGTTGAGGAATTTCAAAGTCTAACGCAGAACCACCTACGATAACTACGAATGGTATATCTCGCACATTATGAGTAGGACTCACAGATGCCAAAGCACGGAGTGAATTTGTGACAAACACCCGTTTCTTTGCGGTTTGACGAACACGCTTAATCTTTTCTAGAGGGATATCTCGCTCTACAGGAACGAGGCCATCTGGCGTTACGATAACAACGCGTCCAAACAATGCTGCCGGAAGTGGTTCATTAAAGAACTGCACCGTTCCATCTTCGTGACGAATGTGATATACACTGAGTACTTGAGCCAATGGGTCTCGTTTGATGGCTTCTGCAATATGCATATCCTCTAAACCAAGTTCAGAATTGATGAGCATAGTTACCATATTTCCTGCCCCTGCAAGATGAATGGCTTTAATTTTTCCTTCTTGGTTAATGATGGATGCATCAGTTGAGCCAGCCCCTAAATCGAGTATGGCCATTGGTTTTGCTGTCCCTGGCGTTGTCAATGCGCCTAAGATAGCTGATTCAGCCTCTTCACCACCGATTTCAACTGGTACGCCTAGCTCTTTTTCAACCTGCTTTGCAATGATTTCCATTTGTAGATGATCTGACTTAACCATGGAGGCAATACCTACGGCTTGTTCCATAGAGAACTCACCTGCAAGGCCGCCCTTTACATTGATCGGAACAGCTACATCTACGGCTAGCAAGTCTTGGATGAATACATCTTGAGGTGATTTATTCGTCAATTGAGCCATTGTAAGGCGAACCTTTTCAAGCATGCCACCTACGTTCGTACCTGCTTCACCACTAATATCATCGATAGGATGAACCGATTCGAGGGTTTCCATAATCCTCTCTGCCCCAGCAGATACATCGACGGATACAGTTCGGTCATTCCCCATAACAATGATGGATCCTGCCGGTATTACCCGCTCCTTAACATCCCCTGCTGGTGTTTTGATGACTACAGCTGATCGATTTCCGATAAGAGCTCTAGCGATAGGCACAATATTCTTTGTTTCCTCTGGTGAAAGCTCAAATACAGTGGCGATTCCATAAGGATTCGATAATTGTGATACCACTTGCCCCGGGTCTACAACCTCTACCGCAGAAAGCATACCCATTGGGATTTTATCGATATACGCAACCTCGTCTACGATAGGAATTTTATGATCCAATCGATTGTTAACGAGTACGCCGTCATCGGCTTGAAGGATAGCAGCTCGAATATCATAACCTCGCTTACAGTACGCATTAATTAGCTGTGCTACCAATTCGAAATCGATAATCTTTGGAGCTACCACGATGTATGGCTGACCTTGTGGCTTATCAATCAGTTGCTCAATGGGAACTGTATAGCCTACGCCAAGGCCTAAACCACCTGGAGTTTTAGGATTGTGACCAATCATGGTAGATTCTGTAATTATGGTTTCTGTAATCGTTTCCATAGCCACATCACCAATAACTGGTGTAGCCTCATTAATACGAACTAAGTCAATGTCTCGTAGTGTAAGATTAGCAGACCTGATTAGCGACTTGAGGGCATCCATGAGACCTACGATATTTTCGCGTGTTCCTTTAATACCTGTGGTACTAGCGATTGCAGAAGATAAGAACTTTACCTCGCCATTGCTATGAATTTCGGCCAAGGCCGCTTCTGTTGTAGAGTTTCCGATATCGATGCCAACAATTCGTTTCATAATGACATCTCCTATAGGTTAATTATCACCTTTAAGTTTTTTACGACGTTCGTAATTTTCTGCAGCTTCTCGTACAAAGTTTGCACAAATTGGAGCCCCTAAACCATCAAGTTCGCTAGCAATATCTAACAGTTCTTGTTTAGAAGAACGATATGGACGAAGTGCATTGTACATTTCAAGTAAACGTTTATCACTTACCTTCGTCATTTCTGCGGCGCGAGAGAAGTTGAGTTCAATTTGATCTCGGCCCCCAGCCTTAGCAATTTGACCTTGAGCTTTCAAAATGGATGGAGAAATTTTTAAATCGTCCATTGTGATATGTCCGGCCATTACGTTATCCATCGTAATATGGCTTAAGTCTCGCCCTTGACCAAGATCAATCCATTCTGGATGTTTTTTAGCAATCGGATAATCTTCGATTGTAACTACTCTATCTACTGTATTCGTTGTAGATGGTGTATGAGGCGCTGAATACTGTGTTGTACTACCTTTCGCCCCTTCTATTTCAGATACGATCTGCCGAATTAAGGCTTCTAATTCGTTAGCCATAGTAAACCTCCTTATACAGTAACACGAACTTCATCAGCTGGCTTACCTTTTACTACATGCTTAGTTTCCTTGATATGAAGCAATGCAGATAATGCTTGATATTTTGGACGAGCCATTTGATCGTTCAATGTTGGTACTGGTGTTGGGGATTCGCCCTTAGCATATTTAGCAGCATTTTTACCGATAGCACGGTATGTTTCAGCTGTTAATAGCGGTGCTTGAGGGAATAATTCCAAATTTGAAAGTGGTTGTAAATCGCGTTGGTGAATCAAAGTAGTACCTTTAGATTGAATACCGATGCATACACCAGATCCAGAAATAGAATCGCCTTCAACGGCTACGGCCGCTACGTCAGAGGAACGGTATACGCGAATTACACGAGCTTTTAAACCTTCTTCTTCTATACCAGCTACTAATTGGCGAATCACCTCTTGATGCGGCACACCAACGATAGTTTGTCGTTGACTACGGCCAAAGGCAGGGCCAACAGCAATAACTACTTCATCTGCGCTTGTACCAGGTTGTGCAGGGCCACCAGTTTGGAGCCAGCTATCGTCACCAGTTGGATCTTCATGTCTAGGAGCCGCACTTGATGTTGTGCTTTCACCAACACTAGCCTTGAATTGTGGTGCCTCATGAACACCACCCATTTCTTGTAAAACGTCTAGGATAATAGAACGTAATACATCTCTGTTAATTTCAGCCATCATGACACCTCCTTATATATCCCGTGGATCAATGGCGTTTGGAATATCTTTAATGCGTTCCCAATCTTCACCTTCCACACGATAACCTGTGCCAACACCTTGATAGTCATTTCTATTGTTAATCGCGGAGATAACATTGAAATCACGGTCAAAGATGGCCGATGTTTGTAAGTAATCGCCGGAGATTTTTTGTTTTAATAGATTCAAAATACTTTGTGCTACATCTTGATGACCTTCTTTAGCTAAGCCTTTTACAAAGTCAACGCCTGTAACACCGCGGTTCAACAAGTCTTGAGCCGCTTTAATATCTGCAACCTTGTCGC
Organism: Veillonella sp. 20925_1_51; assembly: GCF_041431445.1. Taxonomy (NCBI): domain Bacteria; kingdom Bacillati; phylum Bacillota; class Negativicutes; order Veillonellales; family Veillonellaceae; genus Veillonella; species Veillonella sp. 20925_1_51. The sequence continues at coordinate 258,117 of NZ_JAPVXT010000003.1, read as the reverse complement.
GAGGAGGCATATCTTTAGAGCCATTCGCATAAGTAGCAGCCTCTACCTCTTGATCTGTAATCGGAGGCAAACCTAATGCTTTGAACAAAGCTTGTAGTGCACGAGCCGCTTTATTACGAACTGCTACTACTTCTTCTTCGCGAGCAGGGATAAGACCACCATTTACCTTGAGGTCACGTTGGATAACTGTCCAGTCATCATAGTCCTCTGCATCCCAGTTCGAACCAGCAAACATGTTGTCATAGTTTGGTGTAGAGCTATAACCAGAGCAGATAAAGTCAGTACCTGGTGCAAATTGCATCAATGTACGAGCTGTTCTACGCAAATCAGAATGACTGAATGTTTGGTCATTACTAGATGCACATTCTAGGTCGAGCATTGCTGCTACAAGGTTTTCTGCTAATACAGCGCGGATACCAGAAGGTACAGCTGCTGGAATACCGATACAGCTTACAGAGCCATTTTGGATACCTTGTACGCCAGCGCCTTTTGTGATGTATAGGCAACGGATTTCAAGGTACAACATAGATTTACCTTCTGCTTGGCCCATTTGTACTTCAGAACCTGTACCAGAGGTGAAGCGCATTTTAAGACCACGAGATGCATAAGCAGATGCGAGGAATCCTTTAGACCAAGGTGTATCATCACCATCGGTAAATACGTCTTCTGTACCATATACGGAAATTGTTTCTGCATATGCTGTGAAGCCACGCATGCCAAGTTCCAATTCTGTCGCTTCTTCCAAGGAGCATTGTGTCAATACACCTGGTCGACCACATTGAGAGCCTACGAGTAAGCTAATCGCATTGAGTGGTGCGTAACGAGCAACGGCTACTGTTGTTTCTTCTTCTGCGAACCCACGAAGTGCACCTTCCGCAGCATCGGCTGCGATTTGCACTGGATTGTCGTTTACGTTCGTTACATGGGCTTGGTTAGCCATTGTACGACGAGCACGCATTTTTTGCATACATTGCATCATTTCAACAACGTTCATAGTAGAAACAACTTCCAACATTTTCGCTGGAGTAATAGATTTACAAATCTTAACGATTTCTTCACGAGGTACTGATGGTGTAAGCATCATATTAGCAATCTCTTTTGAATCCTTTGCCATTGCTTCTTGAGCACCATCGAGAACGATACCGTAATTTGCAATAAATGTATCGATAAGATCAAAATCTTCGCGACGTTTACCATCGAGTTCAACGATGCGACCACCTTCGATTTTGAGGCTAGGCTTTGGATCTTGAGGAGATTCCATGGCTATAAAACCTTCCTCTACCCATTCCTTTACATAACCATCCTGATTGACAGGACGTTGACTTAAGACTTCGAAACGTTTTGATTTCATAGGGCATACCATCCTTTCAGATTAGATATAGGAAGGGGCTCCGTTCACTGGTTCGTCACCCATCGTACCGAGCAATTGTTTACCTACTTCACGAGCAGAAATAACCGCTTGTCGTACAGCCCCAGAATCGCCAGAAATCTGTAAAATTACTTCGTTAGAATTACTTGTACCTGCAGAAGGAGATGCATAACCGATTACATCAACGTTTGCAGATTTGACAGCTACATCGGCCATAACTACACCAATAGCTGCTGGAGCACCTACGATAAGACCAAAAGCTTTACCTTCGGGAGCGCCAAATGCTGCATTTACTGCATGACTAGCGCGTGCTGTATATTGAAGTTCAATATGACCAGCATCGTTTGCGTATACATCGCCAAAAGTACGTTCCACTTCAGCTAATGCTACTTCAATAGCTCGTTTTACATCGGATACATCATCACCACCAAAAATGATTAACGAGCCATGGCCTGCGCCACCTTTAGTATCGCGAGGTAATTCAATGCTAACAATTTCAGTATTGGTTGCTTTTACTGCTTCATCAGCAGCCATAATGTGTGGGCCTGCACCAGTACGAGCACCTAAAATACCGATGGAACGATATTTTTTCTTTAGTTTCATCGCATCTAATACTTGTTGATCTACGTTAGCAATTACGAGACCAATAGTATCACCAGTTTTACTAGTCCCTACAAATTCAGTTAATCCACATGTTGTCGCCATAATACCCTCCATACGTATAATGAAAGTATCAAAGTATCTATGTACAGAAAACTATGTTGCGGTATACCAATTTATATTTTTTATCATTTCTTTAATCATTCATATGTATGCAACCCTAAATTCTATACACCATATATTACTATAGAGCATGCCTTGCTATTCAGTCACAACCCATCGGACTCAATCCTTTCTAAATACATGTACTATAAGGCTTTTATCTACCTTTATTATAAAAATTATTAAATGCAACTTTTTTATGTATATTCGTAAAATGCGATTTTTCTATTACTAAAATACGACAATCCTGTTATACTTATACATATAGAAGCAAGAAATAACGTAATTTTATAGGTATATGAATTTTAGGTGGTATGTCACTTTTCTCTTTTCTCAGGTTTAGAGCCTACCCTTTAGATAGAGAGCAAGTAGAGCTATTTAGCGGTGTGCTTACTAGCCCTCTTAACACATTTGTGATTGGAGGTTTTACCATGATTTGTACGAATGAAGATACTAAGCTTATCAATGAAATCATGCGCGATTTCACAAACATAACAAAGATTGCTGCTATTTTTGTTAATAATCGTGGAAAAGTGTTATCTCAAGAATATAACTTTTCTCCATTTTGTAAGGTCGTAAGGCGCAATCCAATCTATGCCAAGCGCTGCAATCAATGCGACTTATATGGTGGCCTAGATGCTACAAAAGAACTATCATCCTGCCCGTATCGCTGTCACATGGGCCTTATAGATTTCTCCGTGCCCATCATGAAAGATGGCGCCATCTTAGGCTTCATCATGGCCGGACAAACAAAAACAGAAGATACAACGATCAAACCTATTTTGCCTACCCAGACCGATTGGCATGATGATACTAAACTTCGCGCCTTATATCGGACCTTACCAGTTTTGACAGCCGAACAAATCTACAGTGCTACAAAGGTTTTACGGATTTTGGTAGAACACTACTTCCCATTTAACGATGCCATAGCAGAAGAGATGCCTTATGAACAATTGCCAGACTTTGTGGAGTCTGAACGACCTATTAATCGTCCAGAAATTCGAAAGGCTATGTTATATATAGAAAAAAATCTGAGCAAACGAGTGTCGCTCAGAAGGATTTCGGAACATATTCATTTAAGTGAGTCCTACTTCTCTAAGATTTTTAAAGATGATACGGGACTTTCAGTAGTGCAATATATAACACTATTGCGCATACAAGAAGCGAAAAAACTATTAGTATATTCCCAACTAACAGTTAATCAGATCAGTAAAACATTGGGCTATAACAGAACTAGTTATTTCTGTAAAATTTTCAAAATGGCTACCACTGAAACACCACATTCATATAGAAAAAAATATGCAAAACCAATTCATCCATAATATAATAAAAAAGGCGTAACACCATTGGTGTTACGCCTTTTTCGTATCTATAGAGTTTGTCATGAGAAGGTATTGTATCAGATACATATATTATTAACGATCAATTAGAACGCTGGGATGATAGCTCCCTTGTAGTGTTCTTCGATGAACTTCTTAACTTCTGGAGATTGTAATGCTTTAGCTAATTTTTGGATAGCTGGTTTATTTTCATCACCAGGGTTAACAGAAAGAAGATTTGCATATGGAGAGTCAGCTTTTTCTACGAACAAGCCATCTTTTGTAGGATTAAGACCAGCTGGCAACGCATAGTTAGCATTGATTACTGCTGCATCTAAGTCTTGGATAGAACGAGGAATTTGAGCTGCTTCTAACTCAACAATTTGGATGTTTTTAGGATTGCTAGTCACATCGAATGGTGTATTAGTCAAACCAGTTGGATCTTTCAATGTTACTAGACCAGCACTTTGCAACAAGAGAAGTGCACGAGCACTGTTTGTTGGGTCAGACGGGATAGCTACTTTTGCGCCATTTGGCAAGTCTTTCAAGTCTTTAATTTTTTGAGAGTAGATAGCCAATGGTTCGATGTGAACTGGTGCAAAGCTTACAAAGTTTGTACCATGATCTTTATTGTAGTTATTTTGGTAAGGTACGTTTGCAAAGAAGTTTGCATCTACTTCATGGCTAGATAGAGCCATATTTGGTTGGATGTAGTCTGTAAATTCAACGATTTGTAAGTCTACACCTTCCTTAGCCAAAATAGGTTTAACTTGTTCTAAAATTTCAGCATGAGGTACAGGATTTGCTGCTACCTTTAATACCTCTTTAGAGCCACTAGAGCTCGCGTTATTTGTGGAAGAGCCACAACCACTAATCAATAAGGACGCACCCAGTACGGCCGTCGCTGCTAATGCTAACCATTTTTTCATGTAATCCTCCTATCTACGATGAAAACCTACATCTCGGACGAAGACTCATACGTATACAATATTCGTAGATAATATAACTTTAATCTATAGCAAGATAAGAGTAATTACATTTAGCTATGCCAAGTATATAAAAACGGTACTAAGATGATTCCTCGTACTACTAGGTAATATACCTAATAGCTAAAATCAAACTTAGTACCGTTATACATATCGCTCTATATAATAAACAATCTAATCAAAATCAAAAAATCAACTTATTGAGTTGACGTTGTTTGCTCCACAGAAATAGTTACAGGTGCTGATAATTTAGCCTCTAACCAAGCTTTTATTCGTTTCAAATCTGCATCAGATATAGTGGATGTAGTATGGATAATCACCATATATCGACTCGCTTTAGGCTGTTCTAGATTATCTATCAAAGGCATGCCTTCCACTTTGCTTACAAACGGGAATAACGCCTTTGCTTCAGCTTCTGTCGTTTTCATAGTATTTATAGTTTCACTTACTAATTGATAAGTCGGCTTGTAGAGATTACTCAAGTTTTTATATGTTCCAAGATTCTCTGAAGATTTATTCAAGTTCGTCTTATCCATAGTAGATTTTTGCTCATCTACGCTATTAACAAAACGTAATGTATAAGGCTGCAAGTATTCATCCTTCTGTAACTTGTCATCCAACTGGGCTCGCTCCTCTGAAGTCACAGGAGCTCCTATAACTACTATGTTTACTAGCTTATTCGTTTGATCCAATGAATAATCAATCACTTGTCGACGTCCCTCTTGATTAATATCATTCTTAATAAACTGCTCCATATGACTTGACTCAGAATACTTGATGGTCATATCATAGCCTGCATAAATACTTGGTATAGCCATAATAAGACCAATCACGAGAAATATTAGCTGGTTACGACGATTAACCTCTTCTGCTTGTTTATGGAATGGCAAACTATATACACCTTTTAAAACAATAAAAGCTGCAAAGAAGATGAAAAATGCATTTATAAAGAATAGATAGCCAGCCCCAATGAAATATTGCCAATTTCCATTAGCCAGTCCATATCCTGCCGTACATAGTGGTGGCATGAGTGCAGTCGCAATCGCAACACCTGGTATAACATTATCTAAGGTCTTACGCGTTTGCCCAATAATCCCAGCTAACCCACCAAATATAGCAATGAATACATCAAAAATATTCGGTTCTGTACGTGCTAATAGTTCAGATGTAGCCGCCTGAACGGGAGAAATATAAAAATATAAAGCAGATGCCAAAACAGCAATCGTAACCTGTAAGGACAATCTTAAAATACCACTCTTCACAACTGTAAAATTAAGCGTAGCAAAGCCAAAACCAGTTGCTAAAATAGGTCCCATCAACGGTGATATAAGCATAGCACCAATAACAACTGCCGTACTATTCATATTCAACCCAATAGAGGCGATAAATATGGAGAGAATCAGGGTAACCAACGCAGGTCCCTTAATCTTAGCCCCACCTATCAACCTTTTAGCAATAGTTGCATCATCAGCGCGCTCAAAATGTATATCAAAGTATTTATTTAGTTCCATTCTTTCTCCTTATAATTTCATCAAATCTGCAAAGGTGCCCACATGTACAAACATATGCTGTGTCGTTTTCAACATTTGAACCATTAAGATGGCCCCCGTGCCTTCCCCCATCGACATTTGTGCTTGGATGGGAACCATGTCTTGAGTAATTCCCACCTCATCTAACGCAAGTTCTGTGCCTTTTTCTCGAGAGTTATGAGATGGCAATGCATAATCCTTAACACGATCATTCATATGTACCGCACAAGCTGCTGATACAGCTGTAATAAATCCATCAATGACGAAGGGCTTTTTAAACTCAACACAAGCGAGCATAGCCCCAAGAATAGCAGCAATATCAAAGCCCCCTACATGGGCTACGATTTTACGAACTCTTTCAACTTCACTGTCAGAAACGACACTAGTCTTATGCTTATCTAATACAGCGCACACAAAATCAATTTTTCGTTTCATCAAATCTGGTTTATTCGGCCAAGAACCAGGTCCTACTGTTTCAGTGGGATCAGCTCCCGTTAAGGCAGACAACACACAGGCAGAAGTCGTCGTATTCCCAAGTCCCATTTCACCAAAGGAAAAAAGATTTATCCCTTGCTTTACATAATGTTCAACTCGTTCATAGCCAGCTTGAAAGGCACTATTAAATTCATCCTCAGTCATAGCAGGATGATTTAATATATTCTTTGTCCCCTTTGCGACCTTGCGATCCACTCCGATGCCATCATCTGAGGCAATTCCTACATCCACAACCTCATAAGGAATATTGTTAAAGTTACAAAATTGCGTCGCCGACGAGCGACCTAATAACATATTTCGCGACTGTTTTTGCGTTACCTCGTAGTTATAACCTACATAACCTTCCATATTACAACCATTATCGGCAGAAAATATGATATGCTGAGGTCGAATTTCACCACTAATCTCGCCCCAAGCAGTACAAATCTTTCGGAAATAATCCTCCCACAAGCCTAGGCCACCAGGGATCAGGCATTTCGGTTGAAGAAATCTATTTAATTGTTCCTCTATAGGTAATACTGACTTGTCTTTCATTCTAATCTCTAGTCTGCACAGAATATGCCAACTAGCCTTCTATTAATTCGATATTATTCTATATAGAAGTATAACACAAATTATATAATTAGTAATATAAGGTTTGTACTAGTACTCATATATACGAATTATCCTCTCATCAGGGAATAATCTATGCTTTTTAGCCTTAAACTCTGGATTGTTATTAGAATCAAAATATTCAATTGTATTTCTTAACTGCTCATGAGTAAAAGGACTCGTACTTGGATTATATACAAGCTGATTAAATACAGCATACCGTCCATCATATGCAGCAAATAGTAAATTAGATTTCTTATCTGGATTGTATGAATCCACTAACATTCCAGGCAAGCCATTATTCCATACCGCTGAATAAGTAGGATTTTGTAAATCATCAAAGATTCCCCACATACGCCAATATACTTGCAATGTGTGATAAAAATTATACTCTTTATCTACAAGCACCTTATTTTCTATATCTTTACTATCAGGATGATCTACATCTAAAGGAATAATCTGAATAGAATACCAAATATCTCCTATCTCATACACTATAAAAATATTGTTATCTAACATATAGAACATCTTCAACTCTGCACCTTTAGGAATGCGGAATGTCATGCCTTTACGAGTAATTGTGTCTGTATATGAATCTATATCCTTTAAACTCTTCTTACAAGGAACCTTCCTTCCCACAGGATACGATAAAAGAGTAGTCTTTTTCTCATCATGAATGAGCTTATCCGTTGAATGATACAATCTGCCCCGAACTAAACTAACTTCTTCAGCATACGTTTTTTCTTCACGTAAATACCCCTTAGCTATGTCCTCTGACTTCATTCTTTCCAAATGTCTTTGTAAATCAGCTTCAATCTTATCATTAGTTTGTTCACTACTAACACACTTCTCTTTAGCACTACCAGAAATATCACTTTGAGTAACCGGCTCTTTTGCATGTACTTGTGAAGCCATAAGACTTAGCATTAACAGTGCAGCAATGTATGAATATATTCTTTTCACAATACAACTCCTTAGCTTTATAACAACCACTACAATCAACTTCAATCTCTACTAGTATTGTACCTTTTAATACTTGTAGAATCATCAAAGGGGCTGTAACAAAACAGCCCCTTTGTTCCAAATTTTATATACAAACTCTGCCCAACTCTAATGATACATATCTATATCTACAGTAATCATTCGCGTTCGTTCCGGATTAAACATAAAGTAAATCACTCTTGGCTGGTCATGATCAAAGTTATGGTAAACAACATATACTACATATTTCTCAGCTGATACTCGAGTGCTATAATAAAAATCTTCATTAGGATCATCACCGACACTCTGGCTGCCATCAATTAACCAGGGAAATAATTTCCAGTTTTGTCGTTGAATAGTGATAATCTCATAATAATTCTTTATGTCACTAACCAATACATTTTTATCTTTTGGATATGTAAACGAATTAAGTACTTCAACTGTAGTATCTTTATCCCTGCCATTTATAAACGAATACCAAGCATTAGATTTAACAGTTTCCTCATACCTTGAAATCGTTGCTTTATCACCATCTAATACTAAACAGCTTTGATTCCCTCCCATTCCAATTACTTCAGCAGAAGAAATCACTTTCAAACTCTCAGGTAAAAACTTAGGTGCTTGTAATGGAGACGGAATATACCCCGCCTTAGATGAAGGCCATGTAGAGTGCCACCGTTGAGTATCATAATGGGATATTCCTACAGCAGAAAATACTAAAGTAACAGCTAATGTAGGAAGCATACACAGAAAAAAGATAACATAAAAATATGATAAAAATCTTTTACGTACAGTTTTCTCACTATCAATAACTCTACATTTTTCAAGCAATAATACAATCGTGGCGATTAATAAAATCAGATAGTACACCCCAGAATACGAGATATAATCTGAGAAGAAAAATGTTAATACCCAAAGAATTATAAAAAACCATATACTCTTTCTATAAGGATTAGAAAAAAACAATTTCTTTAAGTAAATTAAACACCGTTGCATTTACGATCTCCACAACAATACCTACTCAAATTACTTAGATTGATAAAACACAGCCCGTGTCCCATCATTACTAATTAACAATTCCACAAAATGAGGTCTTTTAGTATTCCCATCATCTACAAACACATATAATCTATGATTTCGAGTAGAATTATATGTATCCTTGACTACTGTTTTTGTTTCTTTTCGAGGTGCAAAGCGTAGCCACTCAATAAAAGTCCGTTCTGGCAAATTAAGGGATTCTTCTTCTATACTCTCTACAATATTATAGCTATTAGGGTGAGATATAAAACGCTTTTTCTCCCCAGTATCTAAATCACGCAATACACCATTCGCATCAATTTGCGCTGTATAGGCTGCATTTTGCTTTGCTATTGCCTCATATTGTGCAATTACTTTAGGGTCTCCCTCAAGTACAGTATATCTCTCTGGATATGCATTAGCCCAAGCTAAACTACTACGAAAAGCAGACGCTCTATAAATACCGTCGGGAAGTTTTCCTGGTCGTTTTAACCCCTCTGGTAGTTCTCCACTATTAGGCCACCCTTGAGTCCAATCCATGGTACTATACTCGAAGGAATCAAATTGCTCAATGCTTGTTTTTAAGTCGTACCTAAACCAATCGCTTACTAACCAAGAAAAGCTGAGGGTAAAGGCAATATACAAACACCAAGCCAACTGAGTGTGCCTTTTTTCAGATATGGACTGTTTCTTAAAGCGCCTATATTGTAGAAATATACTCGATACTATGGCTATGCCAAAAACAATATATGTAATAGGTGCTATATTAAATAGCACTACCACAATTGCAAACAACACGCATAGCATAACCGTTAATAAGCCATAAAATCCTTCGAACAAAACTCTCTCCTATTATGACAACACTTAAAACATCTTCAGCACTTAAAACATCTTTTTATACAACGCTTCAATATCTTCACGGCTTATTTCAGCTACTGTATTAGCTATATTGCCTGTAGCTACAACGTATACATTATCTACGAGCCATGGAATGTCTTTTTTCGTAAATCCTAATTCTGTAAGGTTTGTAGTAAGGTCTAGGTCATGTACGATTAGGCGTAATGCTTCGCCTAGTTTGGAACCATCTCCGTGGTTAAATATCCGAGCTAAGGCACCAAATTTATCAGGGTTTGCACTCCATGTATATTCCACTGCAACAGGTTCAATAATAGCAAGGCCTACACCATGGGTAATATCTTTAAGGCCACTGGCTGGATGTTCCATACCATGTGCTAATGTTACACCTGCTGTGTTAATAACCATGCCCCCAATTGTGCTAGCTAATGTCACGGACTCCCAAGCTTTTATAAGTTGAGTTTCGTTGAGAACAGCTGGTTTGCCTTCCGCCGTTGCTTTCACATGTTTATATAGTGGTACAAAGTATTGTGCTAATAATGTCACTGCATAATGAGCTAACGCATCGGTGAAAGGTTGCGCCGTTTTAGATGTATAGGCCTCGATGTTGTGGCATAGTGCATCAAAGCCTACAGATGCCAATACATGAGGTGGCATTGTACCCATTACAGCAGGGTCTACAATAGAAACCTTTGGCACAATAGCATTGCAGCGTAAGGATTTCTTATCACCTGTTTCAGGATTAGTAAGAACACCAAAACCGTTGCCTTCAGAGCCGGTACCACAAGTCGTTGGAATAACAATAAGAGGCAATGCATTATCACTAACTTTACGGTTGAAAATATAGTCGTTAATATCGCCTTCATTCACCGCCATAAAGGCAATCCCTTTGGCACAGTCCATGATGGAACCACCGCCGATAGCAATAACCATATCACAGTTTTCAGATTTAGCTAACGCAGCGCCGTCTAAGGCAGTTGTGGTCAATGGATTGGCATCTACTTGATCAAACAATACATGACCGATATGAGCTGCATCAAGCTTTTCTACCACCCGGTCATATAAACCAGATTTTTTGGCACTAGTACGACCAGTTACAATAAGTGCTTTCTTGCCGTACGGTGCAGCACAATCAGCAACACTATCTACTTTATTCCAACCGAATTGGATATTTACAGGTAAAAAATAAGAGAATTCCATGTGATAACCTCTTTTCTTTGAAAACTAGTTCTTAGTGTTATTGTAAAGGATATTTAAAAGCATGTAAAACCTCATAGGGCTTTCACCAGAAAACAGGTATACTAATAATAAGAGGGGTATTTATATTTATATTTATAGAGGGAGAGAACATCTATGAAATTTGCCATTAAACATTTATGGTCTTCGCTGCGGGACCTTGCAACGCAGTCGCCTATATTGCTGGCATTAATAGCCATATTTTCATGTACACCGTTGTATATTGAACAAGATTGGTTTGCCGAAATCGACATTAAGCTATACTCACTGTATTTCTTTATCGTTATATTACAAAGCTATATAACAAGGGCTCGAAAGTTTTCCGTTTTATATACCTTGGTAAGTATCGGAATCAGCGTTGGCCTTTATATGATTCACGAAAGCTACGGCTACGTGCGAGGTATTGAACTAGCTACGGAAAATATATCGTACCTATGGCTGTACTCCATGATTGCCTTGTATTTCACATCGCCTGGTGAACACTACATCGGTGAAATCATTAACCGCATCAAACGGATTGGCATCACCCTTGTTACGTCTACGCTATATAACATAGTTATCATCATGAGTTTATGGTTCTTCTTCATCATCGTGGACCAACCATTCAACTTTGAAGAAACCATTTTTAAGGTACTCGCATCCATTAATATATTCATTTGTCTATCTATGGTATGTTCTTATAAAGAGGATCCCGCAGGTCCGCCAGCACCAAACTCATTTTTTACTGTTGTATTCGGCATCATCTTGCCTAAGGCGTCCATTATTACAGGCATTCTAGCTAATATCTATTTAGTCTTTATCCTGTTAGGGCTTCGAGAGGATACGCGTTTCTTCTACACCTACTATCCGTATGTAGCCATTTTCTACCTATTCTACTTGGCTAGCTTTAGATCTAGTGAAAGTAGCAGAACACAGCAAATCCTATGTTTCTTGTTTATTACACTAACTACACTGTGCTTAGTTCTTATCGGTAAACGTGTGATTAATGAACCAGTGCTCTGGCTCAATACGATTTACGTGAGTGCATTCAATTTAATCTTCTTAGTACACAATGTATACTCTCTTGTGAAGGGTTTAAAACCATCGGTACACACAACAGTTATGGCTCTTGCCTTAGGTACTGTTCTCTTAACGCCATTCATAGGCTATACAACGTATCGTGAATTTGTGACCTATACTAAAGTCGATGGCGAATGGCATGCAAGCCTACCAATAGCTGCTACCTTTGATCCTAACTTCACGGACTATGGCACACCATATGTCCCTGTAGATGATTTAAAACTGCCAGATACCAACCCAACAAACGGCAGACGAGTTGAATATATTAATTTTGATGCTATAACTGCACCAAAGGTTATTTCGATTGCAGGATACGATAAATACATTGAAAACATCGAATTAATAGTCTACGAAAGAGACCTTAAGGAATACGAAGTAGAATCTGCCAACTTCGACTCCATCTCCTTCAAGTTCCTCAACAAAGGCCTTGATTTAGAGGTATCTCTACCAAACGGTGTGACAGAGGTGCATCATATTTATGATAAGTTCCTTACAGTCGATAAAACAGCTATCGATCCTGTCGTTATAGAAGGCAATGGATATAAGCTATTGATTACGTCGTACTTCATAAACCAATTCGATACACGTAAACTTAAATTTAATGTACTTTATAATTAAGCATGTAATACAATATAGTAATAATTACAACATCATATATAATATGACAAAAGCAGTACCCCAGAAGGGGTACTGCTTTTATTCATCGATCTAACTTAGCTAGAATATGTTGGGCAAAGTCTTGGGCCGCTTTAAAATCGTCTTCATTTGGGTGTACTGCAGCTTGTTTGTGACGTGCATCGCGATCAGCAGATTGACCGTGGCTATGCCCTTTCTGGAACATCTTGTACATCATTTCAATGACCTTAGGGTCTACCTTGCCTTGGCAAATGAAGGTTCCTACAGGCTCTACACCATCGGGTAAACAATTTGCTGCATTGATTAAGCTCTCCTTAGCATGTGCCATTTGCGGTGGTACGCCAGCTGTAGCAAACAGAGCAATGTGAGGGTTATGTAATATGCCTAGTACATCACGGGCCTCTTTATTAGCTGTCCCTTTATCCACCCAAAATCCTGCAAATACAAGATCATAGGATGATAAATCGGACGGCACTTCTTTCATAGATACACATGGTGTACCTGCAGGCAATACGCTAGTAATAGCCTCTGCCACTTGTTTTGTATTTCCCGTAAGGGATGAATATATAACAATAGACTTCATGTCTTACCTCCTATTTACTATATGTCTATTATAGGACATATATGACATGCTTTTAATAAAATAAATCACAATAGTATATAGAACGATATAGAACGGAATTTTATATACTGCCACATACTATTTTACTATTCTCAAAAGAGATATAGCATTCAAAATCATCATATATGCATCCCATGTAGTATTTTCTAGTATTTATAACTATATCGATAATTTTAAGGATACTATATTTATAATTTTCTAAATGTCAATATTGAATGTATAGAATTTTTTCGCTATAATCGTAACATAATGTATAAGCTTAATAGGAAAACTACAACATATAGTAGTTTTCTTATTTTTCTGATTAGACTTAACTTAAAGATATTTTATACTTTTCAGTCTAATCTTATATATGCTTAGATTAACAGTTTTATTACTTTTAAGACTCAAGGGGAACAGTAATGGAGATTATGATCAAGAAACGGGATGGCCATTTCGAGCCTTTATCCGTTGAAAAAACGAAACGTATGATTGCCTTCGCATGTTTGGGGTTAGATTCTTGTGATCCACTAGAATTGGAAATGGATGCGAAGTTACAATTCGTTGATGGCATGACAACTAAAGAAATTCAAAAAACTTTAGTACAAACAGCTATCGAAAAGGTTATCTCTAAAAAAGACGACGGCTTCGGCAACCAAGTTAATAAAATGAACCAAGATTGGCAGTTTGTAGCAGCTCGCCTCTTCTTGTTCGATCTCTATAAAGAAGCAGCTATCACTCGTCGCTACAAAGCGTTTGGTTATGGCAACTTCCCAAATCTTGTACATATGCTTGTAGAAGAGAAAAAATACGCTGACTTCTTCGTTACAGAATATACACCTGATGAATTGCAAGAGTTAGGCGATTACATCAAACCTAAACGCGACTACCTCTTTAACTATGAAGGTCTTAAATTATTGGCTGACCGTTACTTAGTAAAAGGCTTCAACAAAGAAATCTTTGAATTGCCACAAGAACGCTTCATGGCCATCGCTATGCACTTGGCATTGGTAGAAGGCAAAAACAAAGTAGAATACGCTAAAAAATTCTACGATTTGATGAGCCAATTAAAAATGACAACAGCTACACCTACATTGGCAAATGCAGGTACACCATTCCATCAGTTGTCCTCTTGCTTTATCTCTGGTGTAGATGACAACTTATGGTCCATTTACGACGTAAACAGCAAGTTCTCCCGCGTATCTAAACACGGTGGTGCTCTTGGTATCTACCTTGGTAAAGTTCGTGCATTGAACTCCGATATCCGCGGTTTCAAAAACTCCTCTGGTGGCGTTATTCCTTGGATTCGTTTATACAACGATACAGCGGTTGCAGTAGACCAATTGGGTAAACGCAAAGGCGGTGCTACAGTAACACTCGATATTTGGCACAAAGACTTCTACGAATTCGTAGAGCTTCGTACAAATAATGGTGACGACCGTCGTAAAGCACACGATATCTTCCCTGCTATCTCTGTTCCAAACATCTTCATGGAACGCATGATTGCTCGTGAAAACTTCACCCTTTTCGACCCTCATGAAATCTTGGCTGTAAAAGGCTATGCTCTAGAGGACTTCTACGACACAGACGATAACAAAGAGTTCACAAAACGTTACCTTGAATGTGAACAAGATCCGAACTTACACGGCATCGAAGTGCCAGCACTAGACATGATGAAAAAAATCATGCGCTCTGCTGTTGAAACTGGTACACCATTCATCTTCTTCCGCGACACTGTAAACGCTGCAAACCCTAACAAACATGCAGGCATGATTTACGCATCTAACTTGTGCCACGAAATCGCACAAAACGTTGGCTTCACAAACCTTGCTGAAGAAATCATCAACGAAGACGGCACTATCACTACTAAAACAAATACAGGCGACATGGTTACATGTAACTTGAACTCCATCAGCCTTGGCCGTATTTCTGACGAAGAATTGGAAGAAAATATCGCTCTTCAAATCCGCATGTTAGACAATGTTATTTCCATCAACCAAGCACCAGTTCCAGAATCTCGCATGACTTCTGATAAATACCGTGCTATTGGTCTTGGTACTTCTGGTTACCACCACTACCTTGTAAACCACGATATCCAATGGGAGTCTGATGAACATATCGAAGTAGCGGACAAGTTGTTCGAAAACATCGCGTACTATTCCATCAAAGCTTCCATGGAATTGGCGAAAGAAAAAGGTGCATACCCTGCATTCAAAGGTTCCGAATGGGAAACTGGTGAATACTTCACACGTCGTGGCTACACATCCGATCGTTGGAAACAATTGGCTGCAGACGTTGCAAAATACGGTATCCGCAATGGTTATTTGATGGCCGTAGCTCCTACAGGTTCTACTTCCAACATTGCGAACACAACGGCTGGTATCGACCCTATCTTCAAAAAATTCTTCATCGAAGAGAAGAAAGGTTCTTTCACACCAAAAACTGCACCAGATTTGAACAACAAAACATTCTGGCTCTACAAAGAGGCGCATACAATCGACCAACAATGGTCCATCAAAGCTTGTGGCGTACGTCAACGTCATATTGACCAAGCACAATCTTTCAACTTGTATATTACACCTCAAATGAAAGCGAAAGAAATCCTAGACCTTTATGTTGAGGCCTACAAACAAGGTATCAAAACAATCTACTACATCCGTAACCAATCCCTTGAAATGGATGAGTGCACTAGCTGCTCCTCCTAATACGAGATGTGTTTATAAATCTGATGACGACCTATAGCAGTATAGGTCGCATCGTTGTATAAAGGAGTCCTACTATGGATAAAAAATTGATTTTCAACGAACATGGTGAACGTGGCACGCAATCTATGATTGGCGGCAACACCACAAACCTTCGCGAATGGAATCGTATCAAGTACGACTGGGCGAACCAAATGTACCGTACAATGCTCAACAACTTCTGGATTCCTGAAGAGATTTCCTTGAACGAAGACGTTAAGCAATTCCCATACTTAACAGATTACGAACGCCGTGCATTTGACAAAATTATTGCATTCTTGAACTTCCTTGATTCTATTCAATCTGAAAACTTGCCTAACTTGAGCCGTTATATTACAGCATCTGAAGTGGCATCTTTATTGAATATCCAAGCATTCCAAGAAGAAATTCACGCTCAAAGTTATTCCTACATTTTGGACACTGTAACAAATCCTATTACACGTGACAAAATTTATGACGAATGGCGTACAGATAAGACATTGCTTGCTCGTAACCGCTTTATCGCTGATGCATACCAACGTTTCAGCGACGATCCTAGCGAAGCAAACCTTATCCACACAATCATTGCTAACTATATCTTAGAAGGTATCTACTTCTACTCTGGTTTTAGCTTCTTCTACACATTGGCACGCCAAGGTAAAATGACAGCTACATCCACTATTTTCAAATACATCAACCGCGACGAAGTAACTCATCTTGTATTATTCCAAAACATCATCCGCGAGTTACGTCGTGAACGCCCTGACTTGTTTACGCCTGAATTGGAAGCGAAAATCACTGACATGATTCGCCAAGGTGCAGAAAACGAAATCGCTTGGGGTCAATACATCACTGATGATAAAATCCTCGGCCTTAACAACGTTCTTATCGAACGCTACATCAAATACCTTGCAAACATCCGCTTAGAAGCAATCGGTTTACCTCATCTATATCCTGAAATCAAAGAAAATCCTATGGAATGGATTGAAAGCTTCTCCAACTTGAATAGCACAAAAACTGACTTCTTCGAAGCAAAAGTTACAAACTATACAAAAGCAGCAGCATTTGATTTCGATGATTTAGAATAATAAAAAAAATGATAAAAGAAAAAGTGATTCTCACGGTGGGAGAATCACTTTTTTCATTATAAAGGTTATTCAGTTAATAACGGTTAGCCAGCTGTATATGGGCCGAATCGACCTGCAAATAGATAGGAACCCATTTTACCAAGTTTGGCAGCAAATATAGAAGCTACGATACCTAAAATAATCATAATCCATGCGTTATCAGCATTTACACCGTTAGCAATAGCGATGTAGGCTTGTGCACAGGAAAGAATAAAGTAAATCACTGTTAAGTAAATCTTTGCTTTAGGAATTTTAGATGTTCCTGTTTTGTAACGTAATTTACTACCAATATAACCAGAAATACCACCAATGATAACGAGAAGTGGTAAAATCATTGCTACTAATGTAATGGCAGGGAATAATACATTTGCAATAGATGGAATCAACAATGCAATAACAGGTACTAAGAAAGAAGCTGCTGTTGCTGCGATTGGGAAATGTACCGCAATTGGATGTAAATGAAGATCTAGCAATTTTTCACGTTTTGAATCAATGCGACGTGGCTTGTAATCCATCCAAACTGTTGGAGGAAAACCACATGTTGGACAAGGTTGATCCCTGTACTTAGCTTCCTCAATATATCCGCATACACGGCAAATTATCCATTCAGTACCTTGTTCAGGTGTTGGTTTAGCTGCGGTAGAACTTGTTGCTGCCGTAGCTGCTTTTTGTTCTGCTGTCATAATGAAATCTCCTTACTTAAGAAATTCTATATAATTAAATAATGATTATTATTTAATTATATTATATCATAATTCACTAAGTAAAAAGCAAAATTTATATACTTATCAAAAAATTAAATATATCGTAGTACTAACGTACCTATAATCAAAGGTAGCGGTATTTGATTTCGATAAATTAGAATAATAAGAAAAAGATACCCAATCCAGATTTTTGAATTGGATATCTTTTTATCGTTTATATTTAGAAATAGTCCCCAACGCCACCCTCGTTTTTACAGTCGACACACGGTAATACATTGTAAATTGTATCAATACATTTGTGCACAAATAGGCCTACACTGTAGATTTTCATTCGCCCCATGAATGTATTCATCAAACGCTTGGTAAAAGCAAAATTTTTGTGTCCACCCTGTTTCAAACTACCAACTATATAGATATTAGCTTTCAATCAATTCGGTGGTCCAGTTAGCAGACTGCAATAAATTGTCTAATATACGAACTTGTTTTGCTATATTGTCAGCTTCTTTTTGGATATCTTTAACATTGATGGTCGGGATTAATTTGATTTCAGACCCTCTCGCACGAAAATTGATACTACCCGCGCTAGACGCCAATGTCCGATAAGCACTTAGACGCAATGCAGCACTATCTTTTTCCGCAATAATTTCAGTAATAGAACGACCTTCTACAATAGTTTTACAATTTGTTAAATTAATATCTGCAATTAACTTTTGTAGTCTAGTTACACATTGATCTAATGTTTTTAAAAGCTCTTCAGGGTTCTCATTCGGTGCTTCCCCTTCTTGCACTAAACTATTTTGAGTCAAACGAAGCTCTAAATCACTAATTTTATAATTCAAATCAGATCGCTCTTGTAATGCTTCTGCTAGTTTCATAAACTCTCACCTCATATTTTGAAATATATGGATATTAATATACTGACTGAACTAATACAAACTATTATATTTAGTATCTAGTTTCTTATAATACTTTCCGCATCATCACATGTGGACAGCCTTCATCAAGGTATTCCTCGCCTTCTGCCTTATAGCCAAGAGATTCGTAGAATGCTTTTGCCTGTACTTGCGCTGATAAGGAGCAGGTCTTAAATCCATCGCGGCGAATGCCGTTTTCTGCGGCCATCATAATCTTAGTACCTAGATGTTGTCCACGATACAACTTACGCACCGCCATACGGCCAATATGGGCATCCCCTTCTTCGTTACTTGGGAAATAGCGACATGTACCTGCTGGCTTGCCATCGATATATAAAAGGACAAATTTTGCTATTTCATCTATTTCATCGAACTCGTCTTCAAAACCCTGTTCCTTCATAAATACATCGATACGTATTTGTTTTATTTCATCAGTAATATGATCTAAGATTTGAATAACCATATAGCCTCCACAGCTACTCATATATCGCTATTTGTGTAAAATTATTTTTGTTATACTGTACCTAAGAGAGTCAATTGACGTGAGTTAGGTTCATCACCGAAAGGTGGTGATACTATGACAAAACATGAAATTACATATGTAGTTATCATAATTTTGTTATCCGTAGTTACTATCATTGCCTTAGTTAAGTAAGGTAATGAAAACGCCTAACGTAATGAGGTGGCTAGACCTCTAACACGTTAGGCGCATCATTTTTACCAAAATTTTAGATGAGCCTAACGCTACCGACACGTTGATTGGCTCTCTTTATGAACTCATTATACTACAATTTAGTCATGAATAGCAAAAATCATTTTTCTACAAAATACCTCATTACATCTATATTTCGAACAAGTTATTAAGTATATTTTTTTTTAAAACTTCCATGAAATTCATTTTTAGGTATTGCATAATTTTATCATTTGGGTTTATACTATACCCAACATTTTAGAAAGGAGCAACCAAAGATGACTAACCAAATTAGCACAGCTACAAAACAATACTTTTATTGGTTCTTTATCCAATGTACGGGTAAGGAACTATTTGTGGTACGCTAATTAAGATTTAGTCATTATTAGTTGCTTAGAATAGTAAAAGGGCTACCCGTATTAGACTACGGGTAGCCCTTTTTTGTTTGCTATCCCGTATGGTGAGCCCTACTATTCACTGTAGTTTACAAGGAGGATTTATCATGATTATTACATTAAAACAAAACGCAGCAACAGCAGAGGTATCTCGTTTACGCAGTGAATTAGAGGAAAAAGGCTTCATTATCCATCCTGTAGAAGGCGCTCGCTACAACATCTTAGGTCTTATCGGCGACACTGCATCCCTCGATGCTCGCCAAATCGAGTCCCTAGATTTCGTAGATAAAGTAACTCGTATTCAAGAACCATACAAAAAAGCAAACCGTAAATTCCATCCAGATGATTCTGTAATCAACGTAGGTGGCGCACTTATCGGTGGTGGTCACTTCGCAGTAATGGCTGGTCCTTGCTCCGTTGAAACACCTGAACAAGTATTAGAAACAGCAAAAGCTTGTAAAGAAGCTGGTGCCACAATCCTTCGCGGCGGCGCTTTCAAACCTCGTACTTCTCCATACTCCTTCCAAGGTATGGGTCCAGAAGGTTTGGAATTATTAGAGCTAGCTAAAAAAGAAACTGGTCTTCCTATCGTTTCCGAAGTTATGGATATTTCCCAATTACAATACTTCGATAACGTAGATATGCTTCAAATCGGTGCTCGTAACATGCAAAACTTCACGCTTTTAAAAGAAGTTGGTAAATTAAACAAACCAGTTCTTTTAAAACGTGGTTTATCTGCAACATACGAAGAATGGTTAATGGCTGCCGAATACATCATGTCCGAAGGCAATGAACAAGTTGTATTATGCGAACGTGGTATCCGCACATTCGAAACTAAAACTCGTAATACATTAGACGTAACAGCTATCCCTATGATGCACGAATTATCCCACTTGCCAATCATCATGGACCCTAGCCACGCTGCAGGTATGAGCCGCATGGTTCGTCCACTTTCCCTTGCATCCGTAGGTGGCGGTGCAGACGGCCTTATGATCGAAGTTCACAACGATCCATCCAAAGCATTGTGCGACGGTCCTCAAGCATTACGTCCAGACCAATTCACTAGCCTTATGAAAGAAGTTATCGCATTGCGCCAAGCATTGGTAGAATGCACTAAATAATCTTAAACAGCACACAAATAAGCTAGTATCCGTTATAATAGATACTAGCTTATTCTTTTATGAAAGGAACCGTTATGACTCGCATCCACATTAACGCGTCCACACCCTATGACGTTGTCATCGAGGAAGGCGCTTTACAACGCATCACCGATTATATTAAACCATTAAAACCAAATTGCCACGTAATCATCGTCAGCGACAGTAATGTGGCACCACACTATTTGGACTCTGTGAAAGCTAATATGGAACATGCGGGTTATACTGTTTGTGATTATGTATTCCCTGCTGGTGAAAGCTCCAAAAATGCACACCAACTCATCGATTTAGTAGAATACATGGCGGCCCAATCGTTAACCCGTAAAGATCTTCTCATCGCCCTTGGCGGTGGTGTTGTAGGCGATATGGCAGGCTTTGCAGCAGCTACCTACTTACGTGGTATCGACTATGTACAGGTTCCTACCTCTCTATTAGCCGCCGTAGACTCCTCTGTAGGCGGTAAAACAGCAGTCAATCTCGAAGCGGGTAAAAACCTTTGGGGTGCTTTCAAACAACCTATCCTCGTCCTCTGTGATCCTACAACCCTCAACACATTGCCAGACATGGAATGGAAAAATGGTTGTGGGGAAATTATCAAATATGGTTTCCTCGATGTACCAGGTTTATTAACCCAACTCGAACATAAACCATTAATTAAACATCGCGATAGCGTGAGTGCCGTTATCGCTCGCTGCGTTCAAGCAAAGGCTGATATCGTGGAACAAGATGAACGCGAATCCGGTGTTCGTGCCCTCTTAAACCTAGGTCATACCTTTGGTCATGGCATCGAAAAGGCCAGTCACTTTGAAGTCCACCATGGCTATGCTGTAGCCATCGGTATGGTTCTCATGGCTCAAGGTGCTGTCAAACATGGAGAGTTAGATAAAGAGGCATTAGACAAATTAAAGGCCCTCATAGAAGCACACGATTTGCCAACCACTACGACCATAACAAAAGAAGAAATCCTAGCAGCTGCTAAGCACGATAAAAAAAGCGAAGGTGCTACTATAAAAATCGTTGTACCTACTAGTTATGGTCATAGCGAGCTCAAGGTTGTTACCCACGAAGAGTTAGCAACCTATCTTGATTAAGATAACTTATCTATTACGATTAAGTTATTTAAATTGTCTAACGCCTACAACCTGCATAATCGTTATTTGTAATATAAGGTTTACCTAATACTTAAAGGAGATTTATATGCATTCCGTAACGAACGCCATTCCTACAGGAACGATTGCGTCCATCCCAGCAAAGGCCCATGCACACCGCGCATTGATTTGTGCAGCCCTTGCTAGCTCTCCATCTACTATACTATTGAGCCGTACCTCTAAAGACATCGATGCTACTATGGACTCCTTGCGAGGCTTAGGTGCTCACGTAGTATATGAAAATAAAGTTGTCACGGTTACACCAGAATCTGTCCCTGCGAAAGGCAATGTAGTTCCTCACGAATCAGGCACTACATTACGCCTCTTATTACCTGTAGCAGCGTCCATCTGTAACGATGTAGACGTAGATGCTAAAGGCCGTCTACCAGATCGCCCTCTAGAACCTATGCTAGGTGAAATGAAAGCGCATGGCGTAACATTTTCTCAAGACAAACCGCCATTTACTATGACTGGTCGTCTTCAAGGCGGTCAATTTAGTATGGTAGGCGATGTAAGTAGCCAATTCTTCTCTGGTTTATTGTTGGCTGCTCCTCAAATTGGCTTATCTACCATCACGTCTACTACTCCACTACAATCTAGTGATTATGTAACATTAACTACTGAAACTATGCGCGATTTTGGTGTAGAGGTAGAGCATACTTTACCAGATACTGATATTAACGAAGCTTTCACAGTTCCATTTGGGGCGTCCTTCATCGGTCGAGATAATTACCAAATCGAAGGCGACTGGTCTAATGCAGCAATCTGGATGGTGGCCGCTGGTATGACGGGCAAACCAATTACCATTACGGGCATGAACAAGAATTCTGTACAAGCAGACCGCCGCATCATGCAAGTTATGATTGATGCAGGTTGTGATGTAGCATGGGATGGTATGAACGTAACCGTCACAGGCCGAGCGTCGAAACCAATTCATGCAGATCTTGAGCAAATGCCAGATATGTTACCAGTTATGGCTGCCCTTGCATGCTCTATTTCTGGGGAAAGCTCCTTTGTTAAGGGTGCTCGCCTACGTTTGAAAGAATCCGATCGCCTTGTAGCTGTTGCCAATCTCGTAAGAGATCTAGGCGGCACCGTTCGCGAAGAAGGCGATGACCTATATATCATCGGTAGTGGTATACTTAAAGGTGGGCAAGGTGATTGTGTAAATGATCACCGCCTCGTTATGGCAGGCACATTGATGGCCCTCATCAGTGAAAGTCCTGTTACATTAAAAGATAGCGAAGCTATCACAAAATCCTATCCAGACTTCTTTGAGGACTGGAATTTACTGGGCGGTAATGCACAACCAGTTTAGTTTTCTAATCGTATCTGGTGTAATCTAATAGATAATAGAAATAGTACGTACTATATAGTAGGAGTTAATATAATGGCATCTAATTTCGGTAAAACCATACAGGTATCTACCTTTGGCGCCTCTCATGGATACGCCATCGGCGGTATTGTAGAAGGTCTACCTTGTGGACATACCATCGATATCGATGAGTTAAAAGCCTTTTTAAAGCGCCGTGCGCCAGGGCAAAATCAATTAACAACACAGCGTAAGGAAGCCGATACACCTGAATTTTTAGCAGGTATTGTAGACGGCATGCTCAGTGGTTCTCCATTGGCATTTATGATCCGCAACACATCCCAACACTCTAGCGATTATAACAACTTGCGCGATATCCCTCGCCCATCTCATGCAGACTACACAGCTCGTATGCGCTACGGTGACAAGGTAGATATGCGTGGTGGTGGCCATTTTTCAGCGCGCCTTACAGCACCGCTTTGCGTAGCTGGTGGCATCGCTCTCCAACTATTGCGTGAAAAAGGTATTGAAATCCACGGCCATTTAAAACAAGTGGGAACGATCCAAGATGCTCCTATCGATATGGTTCATCCAGATATGAAAGCATTAGCTAATATCGCTACGGAACCAATCGCTATGGTTGATTCAGAAAAGCGTAACGAAGTTGAAAACCTTGTGATGCAACTCAAAAAAGATGGCGATTCTACAGGTGGTATCGTTGAAGTCGTAGCTACAGGTCTACCAATTGGCCTTGGAAATCCAAACTTTGACGGCATCGAAAACCGATTAGCTCGTGTTATCTTTGGCGTCCCTGCCATCAAAGGCGTATCCTTTGGCGGAGGCTTTGACATGTGTGCACAACTTGGTTCCAAAGTGAATGATGCTTTCACCATGGACGGCGATAAGATTACAACGACAACGAATAATAGCGGTGGCATCCAAGGGGGTATTACCAATGGTTTACCACTCGTTATGCAAGTAGGCATCAAGCCAACACCATCCATTTACAAAGAACAACATTCTGTGTCACTTTCCCAAAAAGAAGACACATTACTCACTATCCAAGGTCGTCACGACCCATGTGTAGCGCTTCGTGCAGTACCTGTAATCGAAGCTGTTACAGCCCTTGTTATACTTGATTTCTTAGGAGATATTGACCATGAACTTAGATGAAGTACGCGTTAAGATTAACGATATAAACGACCAAATGCTCGCCCTCTTCAAAGAGCGCATGGAACTCTCCAAGGACGTTGCGGCGGCAAAAAAAGAAATGAACAAGGCTATTTACGATGCCAAACGGGAACGGGATATTCTCGATAAAGTAACGAGAGATGCAGGCCCGGATCTCGATCTATATGCGCGCCGTTTCTTCGAAGCATTATTTAGCTTGAGCCGCACCTATCAGTCCGAACAATTATTCCAAGATAATGAGTTCACAATAAAAATGAAAAAAGCCATTGAGCAGTCCCCTACCTTGCCTCCACAACGTGGCAGCGTAGCTTGTGCCGGCGTATTTGGCAGCAATGCTCAAATGGCGTGTGATAAATTATTGCCCCTCAGCCAAATTCACTACGTAACGGGTTTCCGTACTGTATTTGATGCGGTAGAATCCGGCGAATGTCAATTTGGTGTATTGCCTATCGAAAACAGCTCCAATGGTTCTGTAAAAGAAGTATACGACCTCTTAGAAGAGCGTAAATGCTATATCGTGCGCGGTACACGCCTTTGGATTTCTCACGACTTACTCGTGAAAAAAGGTACTAAATTAGAAGATATTCATACGATCATCTCCCATCCTCAGGCGTTGGGCCAATGCAGTCACTTCCTAGATACATTAGAAGGCGTAGAGTTACGTTCCTTCGATAACACGGCTCGTGCAGCACAAATGGTGGCAGCCAGTGATGATCCAGGCATAGCAGCTATTGCAGCACCTCAATGTGCAGACTTGTATAACTTGTCGCCATTGATGCGCAATATCCAAAATAGCGATAACAACTATACGCGCTTTATCTGCATCAGCAAGGACTTCCATGTATACCCAGGGGCTAATAAAATCTCCGTGGTAACTACAGCAAGCCATGCTCCAGGTGGTCTTGGTACATTACTTACCAAGTTTGCAAACATCGGCGTAAATCTTACCAAACTTGAGTCTCGCCCGATCGTAGGACATAACTTTGAGTTCTTATTCTACCTCGACTTAGAAGCATCCCTAGCAGCTCCAAAGGTATTGTCTGTTCTAGCAGAGCTGCATACATCACAAGATAAATTCCGCTTACTAGGCAATTACCCTGAAAATTAATATACTTATATGTACTAGTCTCTATAAGAACATATATAGTACAATACATATAGTTATAAAAATTCAATGGCTAATAGGTACCAGCCTATTAGCCATTCTATGTATATTGACCTAGGAGGTCCTATGAAATTTGGTTTACTTGGCCGTACGTTAGGCCATAGCTTCTCCCCTCGCATTCACAGTGCGCTAGGGAATACAAATTACGAATTATTTGAACGCGAACCGAGCCAACTACAAGAGTTCTTCGCAGATCCAGAATTACAAGGTATCAATATCACTATCCCATACAAGGTAAATGCCCTTGAAACTTGTGATGTAGTAGACCCTCGCGCAGAACGCATCGGTTGTGTGAATACGATGGTTCGCAAAGATGGTAAATGGCACGGCTATAATACTGACTACGATGGTTTCGTGTTTACCCTACAACATGCTGGCATTGATGTATCTGGCAAGGAATGTATTATCCTTGGCGATGGCGCTTCCTCTGCTACCGTTCACGTAGCACTGGAAGATTTGGGTGCTAAAAATATCGTCCATTTATCTCGTAAGACGGCACCATTCTATGGTGATGCGCCTAATTACTACGAAACAGCACAGATTATTATTAACTGCACACCTGTCGGTATGTATCCTCATAATCCAGCTAACCTCATCGATATTACACAATTTTCTAAATTGGAAGGCGTTGTAGATCTCATCTATAATCCACGCCGCACAATTTTGCTATTACAAGCAGAAATGATGGAAATTCCTCATTGTGATGGCTTGCCATTCCTCGTGGCTCAAGGCGTTGAGGCGGCTAACCATTTTCAAGGTGAAAGCTTTGGTACAAAGGAAATCGAGCAAATCTTGCGAGATATGCGCCGCGAAAAGGAAAACATCATTCTCATCGGCATGCCTGGCGTAGGAAAAACTACAGTCGGTAAAGCGCTCGGTGAAGAAATGGGCCGTACTTGCGTAGATGTGGATCATGAGTTAGAAAAAGAAATTGGAAACATTTCCACATACATTACAGAACAAGGGGAACCTGCCTTCCGTGAAAAAGAGGCGGAAATGATTGCAAAATTCGGTACTCAAACAGGTCTTATTATTTCCACTGGCGGCGGCTGTGTCACAGTGCCTAAAAACTTCGCACACCTACGACAAAACGGTCGTATCTACCAATTAACACAACCAGTAGAAAACCTCTCTACCTCTGGTCGTGTTCTCTCTAGTGGTGGCATCGAACGCTTACGCGAACTAGAAGCAACGCGTACACCAATGTATGAAAGCTTCGCTCAATGCATCGTAGAACATAATCGCAATGCACCAGAAACAGTGGCGACTATCCTAGAAGACTTCGAAGAAAACTTATTGTAAGAGCTTGTATATCAAATTTGTAAAATACTTTACATCTGTATTTCTAGATAAAACTAAAACTCATATCATGACATCAATGATATAAACTGAAAAGCAGTAGCTATCCTTAGGATTACTACTGCTTTTTTATTTCCCCTATGTTTTATATGTATTTGTAAAAATCCACATGTGCAATTACAATGTAATTACAAACGGAATTAATTAGCTTAACAAACTTTTAATATAAAATCAATAATATGACCAACGAATTACAGTCACAAGCCAAAAGAATACTAGGAGAGATACTATGAAAACAGTAAACCTACAAGTCCGCATCAACGAAGATCTAAAACAGGAAGTATCTAGCATATTAAAGGCACAGGGCCTATCCTACACCTCTATGCTAGACGCACTATTTCGTCAAATTATAAAAGAACGTCGTATCCCATTTGACATTGCTTTACCAACAACTCCTACCGAAAAAACACCAACTCCAAGTACACTCAAGAATGACGGCACCTACGAGCAACCACAAACAACATTAAAGGTATCAGATACTACTAGATTATACGGAACAAGAACTACAAATGAGGTTGAAATATTCTTTGATAAAATTGATAAAACAGGCATACTCAATATCCGTATAAACCCTAAAGTTAAGACACTAACAACAGCTATCTTGAAAGAAATGGGATTAACTATATCACAAACTGTTACACTAGTTTCTAAACAAATACAATTTGCTAAAGATATTCCTCCGACTATTCATCGCCCTGAATGGATTGATGCTATAAATGATGATTTATGGACAAAAGAAGAATTCAACAAAAGAATAGAAATAGGTCTTAATCAGGCTGAAAATGGAATAGGTGAATCTGCAGAAAAAGTCTTTAATGAACTCCTTAAAGATTTATAAGTGTGGAGGTTAAAATGAGATATACAATAATTTTGACCCCTACAGCTAAATCTGACATAGTAAGTCTTAAAATTTCATTAGTTCAACAACTTATAGATCAAGCTGTTATCAGAAAAGAATTAGAGTTAATCTATGAGAAAATATCTTCATTAACTGTATTTCCTGAACGATATCCCATTGTAAACAGTAAGACAAAATTCAGAAAATTATCACATAGAAAATATCTCATCCTATATAAGGTTATAAATAATTATATATATGTGTTCTATATTCGACCTTCAAAAATGAATACATTACAGGAAATACAAAACATATAAAAAAAGTCGGCTTTCGCCGACTTTTTTAATGCACTTTTACCCGTTTATGTTGTTGTTCATCGAAGACGCCATCTACGTCGATGGTATCGAGGATACGTTTTAATTCATGCACATCAATTTGACCTGGTGCTGATGCTTTGCCAGCGGAGGCAAATGTCATAGCATTACCAAATAGAGCGCCTGCAGTACGTGTAACAGCACCGAGTGGGCCCATAGCCATCGTAATGATTGGGTCAGATGGATACAAGGCTTTAACTTCAGCCGTTGCTTCAAGGAGGGTTAATACATCCCCTGTTGTATTAGGCATAACAGCCATCTTTGGCACGTCGGCTAAGAATTCTTTCATTTGAAGAAGACGATTTACAATAACTTCATGACTTGGTGTTCCATTAAAATCATGATTACTCATGACAATTGTAATGCCATGTACCTTGGCAAATTCAATGGTCTTGAGCATTCTATCTTGATCAAAGAAGAGTTCAATATCGATAGCATCTACCAATCCAGTAGGAATAATACGCTCTAACATAGTGAAGTAGTCTTGTGAAGAAATGGATTTCTCCCCACCTTCACCTTTCGTACGCCATGTAAATAATAAGGCACGACCTTTTAATTGAGGCTTGATGAGCATTAACAATTCAATAATAGCGTCAATGGAGTGGGCCCGCTCGTAATAGTCAATGCGTAGCTCCACTACATGACACGGTGTATTACATGCAACCGCAGTAGCATCTAAAATTTCTTTCATTGTTGTGCCTACGATAGGCACACATATCTTTGTACCCTTTTCGCCGAGTACAGCATGACCGATACGGACCATAATAACTCCTTTCCGTCCCACAGGGTGAGACAAATGACTTACCTTAAACTAACTATATACCAATATTTTGGTAAAAGCAATCAATCTACCCATATTGGATTGCTATTCACAAAAAACGTATGAAAGCCCGTTATTATGCACTAAAAATGTATTCTTAGATTAACGATTAACATAATTTTTTGTTATATCTCATTTTCTCAGCTTTATTAAAATTAGTCAGATTATTCAATCCCGATGAGTATATCTAATCTCTATAAATAAAAACTCCACACATAATCGTGTGGAGTAATCATTTATGGTATTATTCGTGCTTGGCAGATAGTTTTCTAGATTGGAATGCCATATATAGCAATAACAAGCCTGTAATACTAAATACATAGGATATGCCAACATAAGTAGATACAATACTTGCAAACACAGGGCCAACCATAGACCCAAATTGTTGAGCCGTCGTAGTCATACCAAACATGCGGCCTCTAAAACTTGGGTCTGTATTGAGGGTTACCGCTGCACTTAAGGATGGGTTAATGCCTACAATACAAGAACCAATTAAGACTTGTAACACACCAAACCACCAAATACCTACAGGTAAGCTTTGGAGTAAGAGGACAATACCACTTCCCATCATACAATAGGAGATAGTCTTAAAATAACCACGGCGTTCACCAAGGCGGACCCATAGGTTCGTCGTTAAGGATCCTGCTAAGCCGCCGATACTAAGGATGGTGCCAGAGATCATAGCCGCCCCTTCCATAGTGCCTTGCATATCTCCTACATAGAGAGCCAAAATAGGTTGCAACATCATAATAGCGCATTGCATGAAGAAGAATATCCAAAGTAATCGTACTAATACAGGCTGTTGTTGAACCGCTTTAAAGTCCTCACGCAAGGATGTAGATTTGGTATGGTGAGCAGCTTGTTCTTTTCCATCAGCATCCACAGCATGTAATTTGGGTTCTTTCACAAAAAATAATACGGCCAAAGTCGCAATAAATACAGCAATACCAGATACATAAAACACAGGTCGCATCCCTACAACACTCTCAACGGCGCCACCTAAAAACGGGCCAATGACATTGCCTAAGATAAGACCGGTTTGAAATATACCTAATGCTCTACCAACCTGTTTTTCATCAACACTAAGGGACACCATAGTCATTGCCGCTGGATAGAATCCATTAGCAAAACCAACGAGGGCACGCCCCATGAGTAATTGATATTGGTCTGTAACTAAGCCAATTAATACATAACAGATAGCGATGGCAAAGCCAGCACGCAAGGCCATCCGTTTTTTCCCTTTATTATCGGCAATCTTGCCCCATATAGGAGCCATAATGCCTGCAATGAGAAAGGTAATACCAAAAACGAGACCCGACCAAAGAGCTACGTCAGCCTTTGGAACGCCTAATTCTAAAAGATAGATAGGCAAAAACGGAATGATCATAGTGTAACATATGGCTAGCACTGTCATGGCCGCCGTAATAATCCATACATTGCGCATGCCACCGCGAGCGTCATATGTAGTGGTACTCATTCGTTGCCTCCTTTCATATATAAAAGTATATAGAAAGTACTTTTATATTCTATATAAATAAGAGTCGCATATGATACGCGACTCTCTCATTTATTCCGTTGGAAACTTGTGATCCATTACATCCTGTAAGGATACGCGTTCCATAACATGACGGAATTCATCTTGCAAGTACTGCCACAATGGAGCAGTCAAGCAATCGTTAAACATCGGACATGGCTCTACATCGTCTTCTAAGCAAGATACGAGAGCAATGGAGTCCTCTGCAGCATATAAAATTTCATATACATTGTATTCAGCAGGTAATTTCACCAAACGATATCCACCGTATTTACCACGTCCACTTTTAACGAGGCCAGCGGAGGACAAGCGAGATACAATCCCCTCTAAGTATTTATCGGAAAATCCTTGGCGTTCTGCAATCTCACGAATTGGTACATTTTTTTCTACCCCGTGCTCTGCAATATCCGCCAATATCCGTAAGGCATAACGCCCTTTTGTAGATATTTTCATAAGTTAACCTCTAAGTCATTTCATAATATATTTATAGTATATCACAAATTCATACAAAAAATGGTGGGAAATATGATACACTATACATATATCAAAATATTTTATTTGGATATTTTTTTAATTTCATATAGGAGGATGTTATCTAATGTTAGATAAACTATTTCAACTCAGTGAACGCGGTACAACTGTTAAAACCGAAATTTTAGCTGGTATTACTACGTTTATCACGATGGCGTACATCCTATTCTTGGCGCCTAACATTCTTAGTCTCGGAGGGATGGATAAAGATGCAGTCCTCATCGCTACTGCCTTAGGTGGTGGCCTTGTAACGATTGCTATGGGTTTATTCGTAAACTATCCGATTGCCCTCGCTCCAGGGGTTGGCCTCTTAGCCTTTTACTCCTTTACCGTAGTTCTCGGCATGGGCGTATCCTGGCAAACAGCATTAGGTGCGGTGTTCATTTCAGGTCTCGTATTCCTCGTATTAACACTTACGTCGATACGCCAAATGATCGTTGAAGGCATCCCAGCCTCTATGAAGGTTGCCATTACCGTTGGTATCGGTCTCTTCATCGCTATCATCGGTTTGAAATTATCCGGCTTGATGGCTATCTCCATTAGTTTGTCTCCAAACTCCTTAGGTCAAGTTGTGCAAACACACGGCAACTTAGTACCCCCTGCGTCCGAAGCGCTCTTAACGCTTGGTAATTTGCACAGTGGCGAAACATTGTTAGCTCTATTCTCCCTCATCTTTACAGCTTTATTGATGGCTCGTAAAATTCAAGGTTCTCTCTTGATTGGTGTGGCAGTAACAACAATTCTTTCCTACGCTACTGGCCTTTCCACAATGCCTGAGAACTTTACTGTATTAGCAGTACCAGATTTCTCTAAAGCAGCATTCCTTCAACTAGATATTCCTGGTGCGCTCCACATGGGTTTAATCACGATTATCTTCTCCTTCACCTTTGTAGAATTATTCGACTCCATGGGTACATTGATCGGTACGGCTACAGAGGCGAAAATTGCAGATCCTAAATCTGGTAAATTCCCAGGTCTTGGTAAAGCTATGACTGTCGATGCTATCGGCGTTAGTGCTGGTGCGTTGCTCGGTACTTCTACGATTACTGCCTTTGTTGAAAGTGCGGCAGGTGTAGGTGCTGGTGGCCGTACAGGCTTAACGGCTGTCACAACAGGCATATTATTCTTAATCTGCTTGTTCTTGGCTCCAATCGTATCCTTGGTACCAAATGCAGCCACATCTCCTGTTCTTATCATTGTCGGTGCCCTCATGTTAGGTGCTATTCGCAATATCGACTTCGATGATTGGACAGAAGGCTTCCCTGCATTCCTCGTTATCGTTTTGATGCCGTTCACATATAGCATCGCTAACGGTATCTCTGCAGGTCTTATTGCATACCCTCTACTCAAAATTATTGCAGGTCGTGCAAAAGAGGTTAACTGGATTATGTACGTATTGGCGATACTCGTCATCATCCGCTACGTATTCTTCTAATTACCGTATGCTTATAATCAAGCTATTAATGAAAGTAACATTTGATTGCTATAATCACTAATACGCTGAGAACTAATTGTATGTAAATTACAAATACTAAAAGAACCTATCTCCACAGATATTAGTAAAATATCTAGGAGATAGGTTCTTTTTATTATGTACTATTTTCGGTAAATGCTAATGCTCTATGATATCAAAAATTGTACTATACATTCTTATTGCTATTTAGTATTAACGAATTGTTTTTACACCAATTAAGTCTGTACGACTTGGATCGATATCTTTTAATGGCACTACATGATTTCTATAAAAGTCTGCTTCAGATGCTTTCACAGGCACTTGGAAGAACAAGAAATACGCCATATTATCCTTGTACCACGTAACACTGCGTACTAAGCCCTTATCTACATCCCCTGTATATTGAACCTCCCCTATTGGAGTGGAGTCGCTCCACTGTACGTCATGGTACTCCCATGGGATATATTCTTCAGGCCATACAGTATCCATAGAGTAGCTCATGCGGAAGACCATCGTATGAGTTACCCAACGACCGCTGCGCTCTTGATACTCTTCACCTTGCTTCCAATATACAGTTTCTAATACATCATTGTCATAAAAATGTGTAGCATAGTATGTATAGCCAAGCGGTAAATAACTTGGTACAGATACGTCATAGGACACCTTATGAGATGCATTGATTACACCGCTAGGTAGACCGATGGTTTTGCTGGTAAGTATAGGCCACACAGAATTCGTATGTGTACGCAATGGCAACCCAATCGTTTCATAAGGAGGCCAATCTATTTCAACCTTTTGTTTAACAGGTTCTTCAATATGTTGCTCATCATTGCGGTCACC
This sequence comes from Veillonella sp. 20925_1_51, assembly GCF_041431445.1. Lineage (NCBI taxonomy): Bacteria > Bacillati > Bacillota > Negativicutes > Veillonellales > Veillonellaceae > Veillonella > Veillonella sp. 20925_1_51. Next base: position 224,408 of record NZ_JAPVXT010000003.1, on the reverse strand, counting down.
ACGTAGTCGAGTATCATCAACGGCTACGTTACTCACAGGACCTACAGAGTCTACAATTTTGCTTACAAAGCTTTGGTTCCTTGAAGAAGCAAAGTAGAGCATAAAAACTTTATTATCTTTTTTCCAATAAGCAATTTGAATAGCGTCTTTACTATAACCTAACGTATGTACAGCGATTCCATTAGGGGTAGTAAAGCTAACTGCATCCTTAGCGTTGTAATTTGTCTTTTCTAATATAGGCGTTACCACTGTATCGATAGCCCAACCCATACGATATACAATATCTGTATTAGAGAAGGTTAGCTTCGGACCAAATTCTCCATCACGGCCCGTTTCTGTATAAACGATTTCTAATACGTCATGGTCCTTGGCCTTTACATCACGTACTGCATAATCTTTAGGCATATAAGACGGAACTTGTATAGGATAGCCAAATTCCTGCGCGGTACTCTCAATATTAGTTTTAACTAAATCATAATCATCAACTTGATCATACCAACGATAACGATCAGAGAGTTTTTTATTATCATCGATGAGCTTTTTATTATCTATATCTACATCTCGTTCAACAGGAACGGTATTGCCATTTTTATCTATTAACGGGTATGTAGCACTAACTGGCTGCACCCCAAAGGTACTTACTGCCGTAGCCATCGCGGCACATAAAACAGCAGATGTTATTATTTTCTTCATATTCTCTCCTCTTCGAGCGGTTACACACATTTCGCTTTATTCCAAATAAATTGCTACGTGAACTATCTATTTTTTTACAGGCCCCACATGATCCTTATAGAATTCAGCATCAACTGATTTCACAGATTCTAAGAACAATAAGGAATATGCCATACCGTCTTTTGTCCACGTAATGCTGCGAATTAGTTGTGCTGCTGGATCCCCGGTGTAAAAGACTTCGCCAGATTCACCTTGTTCAGACCATTCAAAGTCCTTATACTCAGCAGGAACATACGGTACATCTTTTACATCTTCCACTGAATAGCCCATTCTATAAACGAAAATACTACCAGAGTTTCTCTTCCCAACTCGATATGTTTGGGAATTTCTTATAAAATATACAACCTCTAATACATCATTTTTGTCTTGCCGCACTATATAAATTTCATAACCATAAGGGATATAACTAGGTGCCTCAGCCTCATATGGAAGCTTCTTTGCTGCCTCTAATAGCTTTCCGTTAAAAGTATGCGCCTTTTTTGTATTCTCTATAGGCCAATCATGAAAGTGCCATTGTAGGGTATCCATTCTAGGCTCAACATTTTTAAAGTTATGTCCGAGCTTAAGTGTTTTAGTGGATCCAGCCTGATCTGTAGCATCAGGAGTATCTACCGTTTCTGCTGTGGCCATTCCTACAGATAATAACCCAGCAGCTATAGCAGCCAAAATGGAGTTACATATTAATTTTCTCATATTCTCTCCGCTTATAAAATTTTATAATATACTTCACACATATAATGATATATTTTCTTATTTATATCAGAATCAAGAAACCTATTCTGTAGCTCCAGCTACTTCATAAAACTTTTATCTTTCCTTTTATGAAAGCATAGGCATCATCAACGAATGTATCTAATACTTAGATTCGATATAAAAAAATCCTACTGAACGCTATATCTTTATAGCGTTCAATAGGATTGTTGTATCATTATTTAATTAATGGCGGCATAATAATATCTTGTTCAAGTTGTCTTCGTCTTTTGGCCGTATAGTCGACAATTTTAATTTGAACTACGCCCACAGAGTTTACCATGGCTTCCGTAAAAGTAAACTCACGACCTGTCTGATGTTTCATCAATACTTGTAAGCCATGAGACTTTTCATCAATAGCCTCTAAATAGGTAGCCTCTCCACGACCCATCACACTAGAGTAAACCGAGCTATATTTACATGGTATATCTCCACCTGAAACGAGGGCTTCATCACTACCATCAATTTCAATAAATACATGTGGATTCGCTTGAATCAAACTAAACTTTTTCCCCTCATAATGGCCATGTACATAGATATAAAGTACCTCATCTATAAATTCATATCCAAAATGTAAGGGCACCACGTAAGGGTAATCACCATCCATCATGCCTAGGTGAATGATACGAGTACTATTTAAAATGCCCTTAATTTCATCTATATCTGTAACCTTGCGATCTTGTCGTCTCATAATAGTCTCCACAGTTTTACGTAAAAAATAATCTATGTATCATTATAGCAAATTTTAGAAATCTTTTAAGGCTAAGTATTCTCTTAAAATGAATAATTTCTCTTTTATTCGTATATTAATAATACTATTTCTTCTATGTGTCCACTGTATAAATACATTTGACTTTTTGTAATAGATACTGTATTATAAGAAAATAGTTTTATTGATTCTATAGATTATAAGAGCTATGGTCATCCATGGCTTTTTATATTTGTAGATAGTTTGTAGAAAAGAGGTCTTTACTATGTCTGATACGCATCAGTTAAAACGGGGCCTTAAGAATCGGCACGTACAGTTGCTCGCCATCGGCGGTGCCATCGGTACAGGCTTGTTCTTAGGCTCCGGTCGTGCCATTCACTTGGCAGGTCCATCCATTATTTTCGCCTACCTTATTACAGGTATTATCTGCTTCTTCATCATGAGAGCATTAGGCGAATTGTTATTATCCAACTTGAATCACCACTCCTTTATCGATTTCGTCGAGGATTATTTAGGTGATCGAGCAGCATTTATTACAGGGTGGACATACTGGTTCTGTTGGCTTTCACTAGCCATGGCCGATTTAACAGCCGTAGGCCTCTATATGCAGTTTTGGATACCGTGGCTACCTCAATGGATACCCGCCCTTGTCGTCTTAGTGGCATTGCTATTAATGAACTTAACAGCCGTAAAATACTTCGGTGAAATGGAGTTCTGGTTTGCCTTGATTAAGGTAATTGCCATTATCTCCCTCATCATCATCGGTATCATCATGATTGTCACAGGTTTTACTACAGATGCAGGCGTTGCCGCCTTTAGTAATATGTGGAATTATGGGGGCTGGTTCCCGAACGGAACGATGGGCTTTATTTTATCATTCCAAATGGTTGTTTTCGCTTTCACAGGTATCGAGCTCGTAGGTTTAACAGCTGGTGAAACAGAGGATCCTGAAAAGGTTATCCCTATGGCGATTAACAACATTCCATTACGCATTATTTTGTTCTATGTGGGCTCTTTGGCTATCATCATGAGCATTTATCCTTGGACAGCCGTCAACCCATCTGCTAGCCCATTTGTGGCCGTATTTACAGCAGTTGGTATTGCAGCCGCTGCAGGCATCGTAAACTTTGTAGTTCTTACATCTGCTGCATCTGCAACAAACTCTGGTATCTTTAGTACAGGCCGTATGATTTACGCCCTTGCTAAACGCGGTCATGCGCCAAGCTCTATGCGCCGCTTAACACACAGCAGTGTACCATACCAAGCAACCATTTTCTCTGCTGCAGTACTATTAATTACAGTTGTACTCAACTATGTAATGCCAGAAGCAGTATTTGTTATGATTACATCTATCTCTACATTCTGCTTCATCTTTATTTGGGCCATGATGGTTATTTGTCACCTTAAATATCGCAAGAAAAATCCAGAATTAGCGGCACAATCTAAATTCAAAATGCCTCTATTCCCAGTGATGAATTACATCATCCTTGCATTCTTTGTTTTCATTCTAGGTATTCTCGCCTTAAACGAAGACACTCGAATTGCCCTCTTGTTTACACCAATTTGGTTCGTTATTCTCTGGGCCTTCTACTCCATGCTTAATACAGATGATGAAGATGCTCTCAGTGAGGAACTTATCGAGATGGCTGGTGTAAAAGAAATTTACAAAAAACCTAAAAAAGAAGATTCTGACGATTACATAATCTAACACAAAAAGCCCGTGCTATGCACGGGCCTTTCTCTTACTTCATAGTAGGGAAGTTTTGTTGTTCATACTGTTGTTGATAAGCAGGTAAATCACTTGTATCTTCGCCATAATTAAAGATCGTCTTAGTACGATATCCACCTTGGGTAATGATAAGATCAATGGAGGATGGTACCTCTTGACCATTTTGTTGTAAATGATTTACTAATTCTTGTAGAGCTTCAACTTGTCGCAACGAACCAGTCATATATTTACCTTTGGATAGGCCTGTATTTCTAATGACTTGGCCATTATATACTTGACCATTTTTATCTGTGTAATAGAATCGTACAGCTGATTTATCTCCTGTAGGTACAGCTTTAATATAGATGGTTTTCCAATTTTTCTTAACCATCACTCTTGTAGCATCTGCTAACTTATTAGATAAATGTTGTGTTTCTTTATTTGCAGATTTAGATACACCATTGACTTGCTGAATTTCATCATTCATAGGCATATCAATAATTGCCATACTAGGATCTTGTTGTACCTTTTTCGCATCTGCAGACTGAACCGCCAACACACCAACGGCCGCCATTACAGCTAACGTTGTAAGAGCAAATTTCTTCATTATATCTCTCCTCAGATAGGATTCCTTAAACAAATTATATTTTATACAATACATTATACGCATTAGGCTATTTATTATCAAGCCTATCTTATTTTTCAGGACCATTATTCTTAATTATTTGATTCCATCGCAACGTAGTACCACCTCGCTCTTAGCTATAGTATAACTAAATCTCTAACCTAATAAAAGAAAAGGCTTCAACCACTTCTCGTCAAAACATTTTCGTCGATTATTGGTTGAAGCCTTTTTATTCTATTAGTTACTAAAGTCAGTATCCACAATAGCAAATTGTGTATATTCAGGGCAGCGTTTTTGCATTTCTGCTTTAATTTTTTCTAATGTACCATGCGGATCTTCTTCGTCAAAGTCAAAGATAATATCGTAGTAGATAACTTTCTTTTCTTCGTGTACGTAAAAGGCATGTACTTGTACTACATGAGTATATAAACTTACAACTTGATCAAGAGCTTGTCTAATTTCAAGTACTTCCACACTTGGTTGGTTTTCAGCATATACACCAACAGTCATAGCAATACCAAATTTTTTATAAAGATGAACGGCGATACCTTTTGTCAAAGGATGAATATCAGCCATAGTCATCGTATCTGGCACTGTAATATGTACGGAGCCAATTGTTTCACCAGGACCGTAGCTATTCAAAACTAAATCATACACACCACCTACATTTGGATGTTGAGCGATAGTTTCTTTAATATCACGAATTAAGTTATCATCTGCACGAACACCAAGCAAGTGATTATACATTTCTTTTAAAATGTCATAAGCAGCTTTCAAAATTAAAACAGAGATAGCGGCACCTACATAACCTTGAATATCAAAGTCAAAGAAGAATACTAAAGCTGCAGATACTAATGTAGCAAAGGTAATCACCGCATCAAAGAGGGCATCGATACCAGATGCTACAAGGGCATCGGATTTATACTTTTCACCTTGAGCCTTGATATAACGGCCCATTACAACTTTCACCACAATAGCAACGGCGATAATAGCCAAGCTTGGAACATCAAAGGTAGATACCTCAGGGTGAAGAATTTTTTCAATAGATTCCTTGAGGGATCCAATGCCTGCACCAAGGATGATGAAAGCAATGGCCATGGTAGTCATATATTCGATACGACCATGACCAAATGGATGCTCCTTATCGGCCCCCTTAGCTGCTAATTTTGTACCAACGATGGTCAATACAGAGGACAAAACGTCTGTTAAATTGTTTACCGCATCAAGGATGATGGCGATAGAGTTAGATGCAAGGCCTACAATCATTTTAAAAATAACGAGAACGACGTTACCTATAATACCTTTTATACTAGCAAGCGTAATCCCCCGATTACGTGCTGCACTATTATCTTGCAAAATCATATTAAACTACACCTCTTACATTCAATTCACTAAGCTATAAATCGAAGCCTATCAATTTATTTACATTCCTATTATAGCTTATCGATTATCATTTGTCATTATATTTTTTGAAAAATTTTTATAAAACCATTGATTTTACTGAGTTATCAACAATTCTCATTTCTCAATTAGAGTATTTGGTGTATTGTGACTTCACAATCTATAGTATAGACCCATTGTTAACAAATTACGATCTATTTATTAAGACGTAATACATATTACGCACTTTTTAATACTTACCTAGTGATAACTATTGAAGTAATTAGAGGTAATTATGCGGTAACCGTAATACGCTCGCCTGTGCGCATGTGTGTAAATACAACCTTTTGAGCACGCAATTGGAACGGCTGCCCCGTTGGCTGTGCGCCATATAAGGTATCCCCTACGAGAGGGTGACCTATATGGCTGAAAGCCACACGAATTTGATGTGTTTTTCCTGTGTACAAACGAACTAAAACCTCTGTATATCCACATTCTTGGGAGTTATACACAGATTTGTCCACATTTTGACCACTTTTATCCACATCTGGTAGTTCTATATCCACATTTTTTAATGCTATATCCACAGAATTTTTGGACTTATTCACAGACTTATCCACAGGCTGTGATTGATGTCTACATAGGACGGAATAATCTGTACGAGTCTCTTTGCCTTTAGGATTTACTTCGTAATGAATCCCATCAGCACTGCGTTCCATAGATAATACCAAGGAATCCTCATCAGCTTCTACGATGCCTTCCACAGTAGCCATATACCACTTTTCAAAGGTATTATCATCCATTTGCTGTTGATAAAGACTTTGGGCTAATCCACTTTTAGCAATCACAATACAGCCCGTCGTATCTCTATCTAAGCGGTTCAAGAAACGTACCTTTCGCTTAATGCCATGTTCTTTAAAGTAAAAGGCCACACCATTGGCAAGGGATACTTGGTCTTTAGAGTTTACCGTCACACCAGCCGGTTTATCCACAATGAGGAGATCATCATCTTCATATAAGATATGTAGATTCATTTCAATTGGTTCGTGATCTATTTTTTCCTTCGCCATGGCAATCCAAATCTCGTCACCTTCGGAGATAACATCCTTTGGCGTCGCTTTATGGCCGTTGATGTGGATTAGTTTTTCCTCAAATAACTTTACTAAAGACTTACGAGGATATTTTGTATTTAATACTTCACCTAATGTAATATCCTGTTTTTCACTACCTGCAGCGTCTATATCTGCGGCAGTTACGGTCCACAAAATATCATCGGGACGGTGTGTTTTTCTCGCCATTAGTATCTCCTTTCTACGAGCTCATTGTCTCGTGGCATATAGTTCAGTAGCGAGCTTGGTTGAACTGCTCGGCCACGTATATTCGTTTGTTCAAAGGTAATAGTCAGCTCTTGCTTAGGGCGCGTTATGGCCACATAGAATAAGCGCTTTTCTTCGTCTTCACGTCCTTCTGCAATGGCAAACGGGCTTGGGAAGGTACCTTCGTTGAGGCCGGCTAGGAATACATGGTCAAACTCGCTCCCCTTTGCTTGATGGATGGTAATGATAGGAATCCGATCTTCGTTTCGTACCTGTTGAGCTGGCTCACCTGCGGTAAGGGCCGCCATCTGCAAGATTTGATTTAATCGAGCTAACCCAGCCGGACCCTCATAGGCAGCATCTAATTTTTCCATAATACGATATAGATCCCGTATATGCTCTACCTTCGCCGCTTCCCCATGGGATTTATAGTACTCTAGAACCCCCATTTGATTCATAATGTACGCCAATAACTTCGTTGGCAATTCCGTATAGGCCTTTCTACGTAACGTTGCCATTTGGGATGCAATATTGGTGAAAGCAGCTTTATATTTATTGATTGCCACCATACGACCAGTCGTTGTAGGCACGATATTTTCTTTCACTGCATAGATTAAAAGCTGTGCAGTGGCCAAGATATCGTCCATCGCATTGTGCGTAGGCTCATGATTGATAGGAAACTCTGACGCTAGGAAGCCCAGTTTATGGTTTGGCAAATTAGGATAGAAGCGACGGTAAATATCGAGTGTATCGTAGATAGCCTTGAATTCTAGATTACCTAAATTATGGCGTGCCAATTCATTAGTAAAGATAGTCACATCGTAGTTTACATTATGTCCTACAATAATGGCATTCTTGGAGAATTCCTTAAAGGCTTGTAGCACTATAACTGGCTCTTCGCCGTGTTCTTGTAAATACGCATCAGAGAAGCCGTGTACCTCTTCGGATTGTCCCACAGGTACGCCGGGGTTGATAAAGCGTTCAAATGTTTCTAGGACCTGTCCATTTTCATCGATGCGGATGGCCGCAATTTGAATAATACGATCCTGTGACGTATCAGTACCGGTACTTTCTACGTCATACACCACAACCTCATGATTTTCTAACCCACTGACGAGCTTCGCATAAGGCTCTGCCTCAAAGATAGGCATATCCATAAAGTCCGTCAATTTTAAGCCCACTTGACGCGTCTCTGGGCTTTCAATGGCTGCAATACGAGCGTCACCGATGCCGGCAACATAGCGTTTTATAATACGCTTAGCGCTGACGGAGTCATTCGGGTTCATAAGCAATTTAAAGTAAGCCATAACGTCTTTGATTTCTTGGCGTCTAAAAAATTTAAACTCATCAATGATCATAAAGTGACGACGTTCGTCTTCAGGTTTTTCATTGTTGAGGCGTTCAAAGGAGTCGCTCAGCCGTTGCGCCTTTTTATTATCTCGTACGAGAACGCCAATATTGGCATCCTTTGGCAAGGCGCAGATAGCTTCATAGATATATCTGCCCTCAAGATAGCTGTTTTTACAGCCTTTTATGAGAACAGGTTTGCCCTTTCTTTCACTATTGGCACGAGGCAATTCAGTATATACAGAGCCTACCAGATCAGGGAACATATTCTGCAATGTTTTGAAAGCCATCGTAAAGAGCGTCCAGTTAGAGCGGTAGTTTTCGTAGAAAATGATTTTTAACGGCTTAAAGTCCGCATCAAACTGCTTGAGCAAACGGAATGGATCAGACCCACGCCATTCGTAAATGGTTTGAAAATAGTCACCACATAATAGGACGTGATTACCTTCCCACAGCATTTCAAGTACCTTGTACTCTAGTACACCTGTGTCTTGCATTTCATCAACAGAGATATAGCTATAACGGCTACGCCAACGCTCCCGAACTACAGGGTCTTGGAATAGATGATGAACACCACAGATAAGGTCCGTAAAATCTAGACCATGTACGGAGGCTAAGCTTTCATCATAGGCAGCAATCCATTCGTGACCATGGTTCAAGAAGTCATGAAGTTCACTATAAAGAACATTGCCAAAGCTAGAGAACTGTTGCTCAATAGCAGGACGTTGTTCCTTTTGTAAACGCTCAATAGTTCGTTTATAATCGCCTACGAGATCATCAGAATAGAACCCATATAAGGAGCGATATTCTTTTACCATGCCAATGATGTTGGCAAAGGACATTTCTCGCAACTTACCTGGACGATACGGTTCAGACAATTCCTTGCAATCCTCTTCATCAAAGATAGTTACATCCGTATACAAGGTTTCATTGCGCTTCCCCTCTTGTTGGAGCACGAAAAAGCAAAAGCTGTGGAATGTACTAACCTCCACAGCCTTTGCAGGACTGCCTACGAGCGATTGAATGCGGTCTTTCATCTCGTTTGCCGCCTTGTTCGTAAAGGTCAAGCACAAGATGTTCTCCGCCTTCGCATAGCCGCCCTCGATGAGGTGAGCCACTCGATAAGCAAGTGTATTCGTTTTTCCCGTCCCAGCGGACGCTAACAAGAGGATATTCTGTTCAACTTCATCAATAACGCGTTGTTGTTCACGATTGATAAGCATGAGGTCCTCCTATTTTAAAAAGCCGTACCATCCGGCTGCAATGAGCATTGGAATAGGGCCTAGAATTGCTGTTAAAGCCCATACGCCCAAACCAATATCCATAGGAATATTGAGAATATGAACGCATACTAAATACGTCAAAATACCAGTTACTGCATTCATTGCCACTCGTTTAATGGTGAAAAATGCTACTTTGAAAGCAATGTAGGCTACAGCAACGGATACAACCGCCGATATAATCGGTGATGCTAATAAAGCTCCCATATTATCCTTTCATTTCTTGGCGGTTTACTACGGCACCGCCTAATGTTAATTCATCAGCATATTCGATATCGCCACCCACAGGAACACCGCGGGCAATACGCGTTACCTTAATGCCACTTGGGCTTAACAAGCGCGCCAAATAGAGAGCTGTCGCTTCCCCTTCTACGTCTGGGTCAGTAGCGAGGATAACCTCTTGTACGACACCATCCCGAAGGCGGGCAATCAATTCTTTTACGCGAATATCGTCAGCACCGATGCCCTCCATAGGGGACAAGGCACCTTCCAATACGTGATATAAGCCCTTATAGTCACCACTGCGCTCGATAGCAATGACATCGCGAGATGTTTCAACGACCATAATTGTCGTTTGATCGCGGTTCGGATTGCTACAGAATTCACAAGGATCTTGAGCTGATAAGTTAAAGCAAATAGAACAGTGACGCGTAGCTCCCTTCGCTTCTACGATGGTTTCCACGAGACGGTCTACCTCTTCCTTCGGCATTTCTACCAAATGATAGGCCAAGCGTCTAGCCGACTTGGAGCCGATACCCGGCAAGCGGCGCAGCTGCTCTACGAGCCGTTCTAAAGCGTTTGTCATTTAGAATAAACCTGTTGGCAAGTTAAGACCACCAGTTACTTTGCCCATTTCTTGAGCCAAGAGGTCGTCTACTTTTTTGCTAGCTTCGTTTACCGCAGCCATCACTAAATCTTCTAACATTTCCACGTCTTCAGGATCAACTGCAGATGGGTTCAATTTCAAGGACTCGATGATTTTTTCACCGTTCATTACAACTGTTACAGCACCGCCACCAACGGAAGCCTCTACTGTACGAGTTTTTAATTCTTCTTGCATTTTCTTCATATCTGCTTGCATTTTTTGAACTTTTTTCATCATGCCAGCCATATTGCCCATACCTTTACCAAACATTGTAATTCCTCCTTTTAGGACCTTGTCCTTACTAACTGTCTATGCCCATAACTCTAACATGCGACATAGATTTTAACATATGTGTCACCTACGCCCTTAGGACCAACGGGTATACTCAAAAATTTATTCTTCGATGACCTCGACGATGATGTCGTGGTCTTCAGATAGTTTTTCTAATGTTTCTGCCAAAAGAGGATTATTTCGTTCCTCTTCTGTCATATGCTCTGGATCCCATGCATATTCACGAGCTACCGTCACGCTATCGATGGGCGCTACTTCAATAGGTGCTTGTGAAAGCATTGCATGTCCATCACTTTGATAAGGGGTTCCCTGTTGTTGTTCGCCCCCATTAGACTTTGGGACAGCTTCCACCTCAATATGTGCACCGCTATCCATAGGGCGTTCTAAGACTTCCCCATCATCGCTAATAACAGTGACGCTATCTAATGGGTGTGGTGGCATATCATCCAAGGATGATACATAAGCTTCCTCCATATCCTCTACAGGCACATCATCAAAGGAATGAACAGGAATATCATCGCCTTCAATAGAACCTGCTAAAGACTCAATAGGGATTTCTCCATCTGGAACTGGTACAGACGGACTGCCATCAAAGGATGTAATCGGTACATCTCCACCAGATGGTGATGTTTCTGCTCCGACCTCACTCGTTTCAGCACCAGTTGTGGCACTTACAGTAGCACCGCCCGTTTTCTTTGCTAAGAATGCCAAAGCCGCCGCCTTTGCCGCATCTACTGCTGCAGAATCGGGCTTACTAGATTGTTCGTCAGTGGTTGAACCGCCAACCTGTGCGGTAGGTTGTTGAGCTTGTGACGCGCTACTACCTTGAGCGCTATTAGCTCCTGCGGAACTATTTCCCACTGGTACATTATTAGTGCCTTGTGGTGCTGATGGATTTGTTAAATCCATTTGCGTCGGCTGACCACCAGAGGTTTTCTGTACATCAACCATCGGTTCTGGTGGACGTTGCGGCGCTTTTACTTGGTGCTGCGTCGTACTACCAGAGGCCTTTTTATAATCTTTATAGACCTGTGTGAGGGCATCAACAATTTCTACATGTACCGGATAGCCCAGTGTATAGGTGAAAGCATCTGCTGCTTCTGCCAAGTTTACTTCGTTGGTCATTACATTGAGGTGCAATGTATTTTTAAAGGCCATAACAGCCTTGCTTTGGTCTACGTATACAAGTTGACCTTGGCCAATTACGGTAGAGGTCATATTGCGATTGCTGTCTTTCAAGTATTTAATGACATTGGACTGTACATTGCGATACTCTTGAGCCGACAAGATTTGATCACTAATAATAGCTTGCGTACTAATACCTTTTTTACCACGACCTTTAGCTTGATTTCTAGCAGGTCGTTGTGGAGCGCCTCCAGTACTTGGTGGTGCCATCCCACCGCCGCCCATTGGAGGCGGTGCCATGCCCACTCCATTCATAGGAGGCGGTGTACTACCAGGCGCACCCATAGGTGGAGGTGTCATGCCTACACTCGCAGGCGGTGGGGTCATCCCCACTCCACTTGGAGACGGCACAGTACCAACAGTACTATTTTGAGTACTACTCATGGAAGCATTCTGTACAGCAGCATTATCTACAGGAACAAAGCTATTGGCATAACCACCTGGCGGTCCAAAGGAGTTAGCACCGTAAGCAGGTGCAGTTGCGACAGCTGGGCTGCGTTGCTCTAATTGAGCCATGCGGTTCAATAAATCGTTGCGTTCAGATCGTTCTGAAGACTCTAATGCATATACACGGTCTTCTAAGCTTTCATCAACAGAACCTAATTTAGCACAAAGCACTAAAAGGCCCATTTCGATGATAGTTCGTGGATTATCCACCTGTTTTGCATCATTCATGATGGATTGCGCACTGCGCACATACTGGTTAAGCTCATTAAAATCGATGCTTTCAGCTTGAGCTAAAAACTCAGCCTTAAAGGCATCGTATACCTTGAGCTCATCCGCATCAGGAGCGACCTTACCAACTAGTAAGGCCCGCACGTGCTGAATGAGGGCTTCCATAATCTGCGTCGCATCACGACCTTCTGCTAAGGCATCGTGAATATAGGACAACAATTTGGGACCATCCCCGTTGCGCAACGCATTAAGGAAATGAATAATCCATTCCTTACTAACAAGACCGATTAGTTCTTCTACTACTTGCGGCGTAATAGTACCTGTTGCCATACCGGCACATTGATCTAAGATACTCAATGCATCACGCAAACCGCCGTCTGCATGGACAGCGATGAGCTGTGCTGCTGCAGGATCTAAGCCAAAGCCTTCTTGTTCCGCTACATAGGATAAACGCTGTGCGATATCGTCAGACGTAATCCGTCTAAAGGTGTACCGCTGACAGCGAGATACGATGGTAACAGGTAACTTTTCAATCTCTGTGGTAGCAAAGATAAACATAACGTGAGCCGGTGGCTCTTCAATAGTTTTTAAAAGCGCATTCCACGCCTCAGTTGTGAGCATGTGGGCTTCGTCGATGATGAACACCTTTTTACGGCCTTCAACCGGCATGAATTTGACGCTTTCACGAAGGGCACGCACCTCATCAATACCACGATTGGATGCAGCGTCGATTTCAAGAACGTCCATGGACTGGCCACTCAAAATAGATTTACAAGCACTACACTCGTTACAAGGATGATCCGTTGGCCCATGCTCGCAATTGATAGCGCGCGCGAAAATCTTAGCCATACTCGTCTTACCAGTCCCTCGCGGACCAGCGAACAAATACGCATGAGCCACCTTATCTTCGCGGATAGCACGCATCAATGTATCAGACACCTGATGCTGACCAACCACATCGGTAAACGTCTGCGGACGGTACTTACGATATAACGCAATATATGCCATTGGAACACCCCCTTTTCCGAAAATTACAATACTTTATTATACCATATTCACGGAAATCTTACTCATTTTATAGACCTTATCGCATAATTCTAAGGTAATATTTTTATTTACAAATAATGTCGATGTTTACTAGTCAAAAGAACATCCTATTATCCTCAATAAGCTATCATAAACCTTAGATTAGGCATAAAAAAAGCGGCCCCATAGGCCGCCTTGCAATATTCGATCACGACAGCCCCCGGGTTCCCCGTGGCACATGAAGGTTACCGCTTAGTGCTGCTACCTCTCAGTCCTGACACGATTCACAGGCCCCCATTGCACAGGCCCGAGAACTGCCATGATCCAATATTGCAATACAAATATTATACATGAAAATGCCTCTATAGTCAAAGCTATAGAGGCATTTCATATGTCTTATCTAAAGGATATTCAGTTAGATGAGAAATTATTTTGCATATTTTTCTTTGAATGCAGCTAATTGTGCTTCTTCCAAGGATAAACCTTGTTCTTTATAGCGTTCAATAGCAGCGTGCATTTCTTCATATGCTACAGGTACGACTTTTGTAAATCTATTTACAAAGTTATTCCAATTTTCAAGGATGTGACGGCCTTTAGCGGAATTAGTGTGCAATACGTGTTGTTCTACTAATTCTTTAATGCGTTTAAGGTCATCATTATTAGCAGGACGTAATTCTACGAGGCCTGTATTTACATAGCGTTCATCGCAATCGAGGATGTATGCATAGCCACCGGACATACCTGCTGCGAAGTTACGGCCGATTTTACCGAGTACAAGTACTTCGCCACCAGTCATGTATTCACAACCATGGTCGCCTAAGCCTTCCACAACAGCAGTGATACCACTGTTACGAACAGCGAAACGTTCACCAGCAACACCGTTAATGTAGGCTGTACCAGATGTAGCACCATAGAAGGCAACGTTACCGATAAGGATGTTTTCGTCCGCTTCGAAAATAGATTTCTTAGGCGGATATACAGTGATTGTACCACCGGACAAGCCTTTACCGAGGTAATCGTTCGCATCACCTTCAAGTTCTAATGTCATGCCTTTAGGAATGAAAGCACCAAAGGATTGGCCTGCAGAGCCTTCAAAGTTCAACTTGATTGTGTTATCTGGCAAGCCGCTTTCACCATAACGACGTGTCACCTCAGAACCAACCAAGGTACCTACAACACGGTTAATGTTGTTGATAGCCAATTTAGCGCGAATTGGTTTTTGGTCCTCAATGGCAGGACGGCACATACGCAAGAGCTTGGACATGTCCAATGTGCGTTCCAATTCGTGATCTTGGTCAATCATGTGCATATGACCTACAGATGCATCGATGTATGGGTGGAACAATACGCGTTTAAGGTCAACACGAGACAATTTGAAGTTATCGTCTTGAGATTTTTGACGAACAAGGTCGATACGGCCTACTAGTTCAGCTACGGAGCGTATGCCTAAGCGAGCCATGATTTCACGCAATTCACGAGCGATGAAGATCATCAAGTTTTCTACGTACTCAGGTTTACCTGTAAAACGAGCACGTAATTTTTCATCTTGTGTCGCTACGCCATAAGGACATGTGTTGAGGTTACATACACGAGCCATTTTACAGCCTACAGCGACGAGTGGCAATGTACCGAAACCGAATAACTCAGCACCAAGCATAGCAGCAACAGCTACGTCGAAACCAGTCATCAACTTGGAGTCTACTTCCAATTTAACGCGATCACGCAATCTGTTGAGCATCAATGTTTGATGAGTTTCAGACAAGCCTAATTCCCAAGGCACGCCAGCGTGTTTTACAGATGTACGGCCTGCCGCACCTGTACCACCATCGTAACCAGAGATTAAAATATTGTCTGCTTTTGCTTTTGCCACACCAGCAGCGATAGTACCTACGCCAGCTTCAGAGGTTAATTTAACGGAAATGCGAGCATCTTTGTTAACGCATTTCAAATCGTAAATCAACTCAGCTAAGTCTTCGATGGAGTAAATATCATGATGTGGTGGTGGAGATACGAGCTCTACACCAGGAGTGGAGTGACGAGCTTTCCCGATTTCAGGGTATACTTTTTTACCTGGTAATTGACCACCTTCGCCTGGTTTAGCACCTTGTGCACATTTAATTTGCAATTCTTTTGCATGAATGAGGTAGTTTGCAGTTACACCGAAACGACCAGATGCAATTTGTTTTACTTCGGAGTTCATGCTGTCGCCATTTGGCAATGGTTTGAAACGAGCTACGTCTTCGCCACCTTCACCAGAGTTAGATGTGGAACCAAGACGGTTCATAGCGATAGCAATCGTTTCATGAGCCTCTTTACTGATGGCACCATAACTCATAGCGCCCGCTTTAAAGCGTTTTACGATAGATTCTTCAGGTTCAACCTCTTCGATAGGAATACCGCCGCCCACTGGGTAGTTTAATTCCATCAAGGAACGCAATGTTACATGGTAATCGTTGCGAATCGCTTTAGAGTATTCTTTATATTTCGGGTAATCACCGTTGATAAGGGATTCTTGTAAAAGATCAATTGTTTTAGGATTGAACAAATGCTCTTCCCCATCTTTTACAGGGCCATACCAACCACCTGGTTCAAGCACAGATTCATCGGATTTGAAAGCACGGTCATAACGAGCCAATGCTTCATTGGCAACGCCTACAAGACCAATACCGCCAATACGTGTTGGTGTATTTACGAAGAACTTATTAATAAAGTTAGTATTCAAGCCCAAAGCTTCGAAGATTTGTGCACCATGATAGGAACGAACTGTGGAGATGCCCATTTTGGACATAACCTTCATAATGCCGCCTACAGCTGCTTTAATGTAGTTCTTTTCTGCTTGTTCAGGTGTAATATCACCAAGACGTTTACGAGCTTGTAAATCGCGTACAGTTTCAAGAGCCAAGTAAGGATTGATAGCTGTTACACCATAACCGATCAATGTACAGAAATGATGTACTTCGCGAGGCTCACCAGATTCGAGGATAAGACCAATTTCTGTGCGCAATACTTTTCTAATTAAGTGATTATGAACAGCTGCTACAGCTAACAACGCTGGAATTGGCGCATGATTTTCATCGACTCCACGGTCGGATAAAATCAATACATTTTGCTCTGTCCGTGCTGCTTCTTCTGCTTTTTCGCACAATTCATTCAACGCATCACGCAAGCCATCCGCACCCTTAGTTGGGTCGAAGAGGATTGGCAATGTAACAGATTTCATTCGACGGCAGTCAAGAGCCTTAATGGACGCCAATTCTTGATTTGTAAGAATTGGTGTACGCATGGACAACGCATAGGTACCAGCTTTATTAGGATCTGTTAAGTTACCAGAGTTACCAAGCATAACACGAGTAGATGTAACCATTTCCTCACGAATGGAGTCGATTGGAGGATTTGTTACTTGCGCGAACATTTGCTTGAAGTAGCTGTATAACAATTGTGGTTTATCAGACAAGATAGCAAGTGGAGCATCGGCACCCATTGCACCTACAGGGTCTTTACCATCTTTTGCCATAGGTACGATCATACGCACAAGATCTTCTTGAGTATACCCAAAGGCTTGTTGCTTTTGGAACAAATCGTCTACTTTTGGAATATCGCTTTCATCAGCTTGAGTAATTTCAGACAAGTGGATAACGTGTTCTTTTACCCATTCATCATATGGCAATTCAGTAGCAACGCGTTGTTTGATTTCTTCGTCGGAAATGATACGTTGTTCTTCAGTATCGATGAGAAGCATTTTGCCTGGTTCCAAGCGACCTTTAGCTCGAATATTTTCAGCGTTTTCATTGACTACACCCACTTCAGATGCCATGATAACGCGATCATCAGTTGTTACATAGTAACGAGCAGGACGCAAACCGTTACGATCAAGTACGCCACCGATAACAGTACCATCAGTGAAGCCCATAGCGGCAGGACCATCCCATGGTTCCATCATGAAGCTATTGAACTCATAGAAGTCATGTTTTTCTTGGCTCATGAGATTATTGCGTTCCCAAGGTTCAGGAATCATCATCATAATCGCATGAGGCAAGGAACGACCTGTCATGTGCAAGAATTCCAATGTGTTATCGAACATAGCGGAGTCAGAACCGCTGTCATCTACTACAGGGAATACTTTTTTAATATCCGGGAATAATGGAGATTCCGCTTTACCTTCACGAGCATTGATCCAGTTTACGTTACCACGGATTGTGTTGATTTCACCATTATGCACTAAGAAACGGTTAGGATGCGCCCGAGCCCAGCTTGGGAATGTATTCGTACTGAAACGGGAGTGAACCATAGCCAATGCAGATGTAAAGTCAAGGTCACTCAAATCAAGGTAGAAGTCACGCAATTGACCAGGTGTTAACATACCTTTATATACGATTGTTTTAGAGGACAAGGATGCAATATAGAAATCACTAGATAATTCCTTGCTCAATGGAACAATGCGTTTTTCTGCTAATTTACGAATAATATATAATTTACGTTCAAATTCTTTATTATTAGTTACGTCTGGGCCTTTACCGATGAGGATTTGAATCATCCAAGGGCGAATAGCAGCTGCTTCTTTACCAACCTTTGTACCATCAACTGGCACTTCGCGCCAACCAAGAACAACTTGACCCTCTTCGCGTACAACCTCTTCGAAAATGCGTTTTTGCTCGTTACGGAGGCTTTCATATTTATGGGCAAATATCATACCTACGCCGTACTCACCAGCTGCAGGCAAGTTGATACCAAGCACTTCGCATTCGCGTTTAAAGAACTCATGAGGAATTTGTACCAAAATACCGGCACCATCCCCTGTGTCCTTATCGGCACCAGCACCACCACGGTGTTCAAGGCGCTCTAAAATACGCAAGCCATCATCGATAATATCGTGGGATTTTTTACCTTTAATATTAACGACAAAGCCCATGCCGCACGCATCCTTTTCAAATTGGCTGCTGTACATACCATTAGCTTCTAGTCTAGCTTGATCTAGACGTTGTTGCTCGATTGTGCTCTGATTCCTATCCATAACGTGCACTCCTTCATATCACTTGATCAATCCAAGCTCTGCGGCATCGTTCCGTTCGGTCTTGGTGAAAGTATAAACTATAAACTACTTCTAAAGAATCCATTCTGTAGTGATATTATCGGCTGTGACCGTCCATAACCTCATCTAAGTTTTAAATTCTATAGAATTTTTGTCTATACATAGTATACTCCTGTCCACTGTGAATTGAAAATATAAAAAAAACATAGTCTATGACTATAAGTCATAGACTATGCGTTTTTATCACTATTGTTTTTTGTATACACGAATACACAATCATCAATTGAGCTTTTTTTGTTTTACGTGGTACGCTCTGTGACCACATCTAACGATTGAGCTTTCTTTATTTTACGTGGCATGCTCTATGACCACATCATCATATAAATTATAATTGATGAAAATTAGAAAAGCAATTATTACTTTTCATGTCCAAAGTCATCCCCTACTTCACAGTTTACCGTTATAGGCTCGTCCTTACCATAGGGTACAAAGGTGAGTTCTGACGCATGTAAGCATTGACGTGTATAGGGTTTATTACGTGCCCCATACATGGCGTCGCCAACGATAGGATGTCCGATGTGTTCCATGTGCACGCGGATTTGATGTGTTCTACCGGTTAATAATTTAAACTTCAATAGCGTATGTTCACCTTCGTGACCAAGAACGGTATATTCCGTTTGAGCCGGTTGACCAAATTCATCGATGACACGGCGATTATCAAATACTGGGTCAATACCAATAGGTTCATCAACTACGCCATCTTCGTTAATACAGCCTTCTACTAAGCCTGTGTAGATACGGTCGATACGACCAGCTTGTAATTCATCAGTGTAATATTGCTGAGCTTCCTTTGTTTTACCAAAGAGAATACAACCAGATGTGTCTCGGTCAAGACGATGTACAGGGCGCACCTTGTGAACTACACCTTTTTTCGCATAATACCCAGCCACATAGTTACTCAATGTACCAGATTTAGTTTGTCCCGCTGGATGAACAAGCATGAATGGAGCTTTATCAACCACCAAGGTATGAGCATCTTCGTAGAGAACTGTAATAGGACCTTTTTCTACATCGACGCCATAGTCCTTATCCTGTGGTAATTCCAAAGTTAATACATCACCCTTTTTGAGGGAGCGCTGGGAATGGGCTACACGGCTATTTACTTTCACCCGTTTCTTACGGAACATCATTTGAATATCTCGAGAGGATAATGAAAAGCGTTCCTTTACATATTTAGAGACCGTCAATTCTGTTGGTTCTTTCACTGTATACGTTTTCCAGCTCATATTACCACCATTCGTTAATATATGTTTTTTGTTCAGGATAGAGAATATCGAAGAATTCTAGCCATTCCTCATTAGCTGAAAGTTTACCTTCAAACGCAAGATCACGAGCGGTTAATGTGCCCATTAAGAGTTGGCTCAAAGCACCGACTTCAACAGTAATATCTACGTCCCCATCTAATGTGTCAGACACCTTTTTAACAGTTGGTGTCAATGCGCCGCCATATTGGACTTCATAGCACCCTTCATTCCACTCACAAAGGCTATCTTTCACACCAAAGGTCATTGTAATAGGCATCATCAAAGCCTCTGGGTTTACAGGAATGGATTCGAAAGCAGCTTTCACATCCACAATACGGCTCATCATGTACGGCATTGTGGAATGTCCGCTTTTACCATCTGGATAGAAGCGATAGTATGTATCGTGAAGGCCCTCATTCCAACGAATAGTAGTGCCTTGAGAACGGTGATTATAGAAGTAGTTCAACAATGCTCGTTGGGCACGACGTGTAGTATAAACTAATTCAGAAACAGGAATTTCAGGTTGACCTAAGCGATATACCGCATAGCCTTCAATACTTCCTTCATCATTGCGCACTACAGCGATATTCACGCCTTCCGCAAAGAAGCTGCCGAGCAAGCGTTTCCATTCCTTTTCACCGCGCTCTGCATAACCAGAAAGACGGGCTGTATATGTTTTATATACAGGATCAAGCAATGTCCATTGGTCAACGCTATTAAGTAAACCAAAGCTCAAGGATTTATCAGTCATAGGGCGCAAATCCTCAAGAGACATAGCGTTCACCCATTGATGAGCATAGAGTTCCCAACCATATTGTTGGTAGAATGCAGCCTTGGAAGGCATCAAAATCGTCAATGCTTGACCTCGGTTGCGAAGTTCTTCAAGAGAAGCCTTTAACAACGCACCACCTACGCCACCACGACGAGCCGCTGGATGTGTGGCTACGCCAACCATATAGCTTGTAGGCAATACAGCACCACGAACATTGATATTATATTGACGCAAATGAACGGTACTCAATAATTGATCTTGTTCAAGACCAACCATTGTATTTTCTGGTTCATAGCAATTTGTAAAGTAATATTGGAAGAATGGATCTTCCTTTGGTTCAAAGCAGTACGCCCATAGATTTTCCACATGTGGCGTATCTTGAGCTGTTGCAATTCTATATTCCATAAGTCTATCCTCGTTATAGTATAAAAACCACTTTCTATTTGTTGCATCGTATCGTATCGCCATGATAATACAACATATACAATCAAATAGATAGGCTAACACCTCTATTATAACAAAAATGAGCTATGAAGCGCATCGACTTCATAGCTCAGATTTTTATTTACCGCCTGTTGCATTATCTGCTTCATTAGCATATACTGCGTCATATTTTTCAGCAAAATGATCTGGATTGTAAGATTCTTTTGCTTGGCGAAGACCAGGCAAGCCCATGTCTTCTTCACGGTTGATGAATTCTACTTCGCTAAATTCATGACGAATGAATTCATTATTGATTGCTTGATACAAACCACGGATATCTGGATTTGCTTTTTCAATGTGAATCAACGCCATTTTATCATTCAATAATTCACCGATACTGAAAGCTTCAACGCGGCCAAACAATTTGATGGCGCCACCTTTAAGCCCTAGTGTCTCCCAATTATCAAATAATAAGTTGATAGCAACCAATTCATCTTCAATACCTTCTTCATGATGAGTTTCTACCCAAGATGCTGCTGTTTCGCGGCACAATGGAATGATATCTTCAGTGATTGGCATATATTCATAATTAGAATATTGCATACGGAATTGGTTCAAATGGTTTTTCTTTTGACGGAACTTTTTACCAGATAAGTTGATAAGATCTTCAGATTTGTAAATGTATTCGTAGTTGTCGCGGTCAGGTGTAAATTCATAACGACCAGGACATAACTCTTCCATACGCTCTTTTACAACTTTGCTAACACCTTTGAAAAGGAATGGCAAATTATTTTCTACAAACCATTCTTTAGCGCGTAACAAACCATCAAGGAACTTTGCATCTTTACCGGCAAACGGAGGCAATAGGAATGGTTCACGTTTACCGCCACCTTGGATGTACAATACACCGTTTTCCTCAGCCCAACGAATACCATACGCATCTTGCCACATAAATAATGTAGTAAAGCAATTATCAGATGCTTCATAATGATGTTGTTCAAAATATTTGTCGATTAATGGTTTGTCTCTTAGTTCAAAACGTTTAAATTCTAAAATAATAATCCCTCCTATCAAATTCCTCGGTCGAGGTATTTACCATGGGTACCTATCACCACATGGTCGTTCATTATAATTTAACAGATTCGCCTAATTCAAAGTTTCCGTCGGTTGTAATTACCTTATCACCTTCGTTTAGGCCTGAAATAATTGCTACATTATCGTCTTCTGTCATACCGACCTCAACGACACGTACGTCAACCGTATTATTTTCAGTCAATACATATACGTATTTGCCGTCTTGGTTTTCGCGAACCGCTTTGCTTGGTACAGTGAGCATCTTCGCTTTTATATCTGACTCGATGATGAGCGTATAGAACTCGCCAGCCTTGATAAGGCCTTTGTCATTGTTGAAAGTAGCTTTCACAAGAACGCTTGGCACATTTTCTGGCTGAGTCACATCTACATAGGTCAATTCACCTGGTAATTCTTGGTCACCTACCTTGAGGAGTACCTTAATACCCTTTTTAGCATCTGGTGTCCCCAATTTCATCGCCGCATCACGAGGGATGCTAAGAGAAGCTACCATCGGTGTAGATTGTTGAATCATCATGAACGGACGATCTGCAATGGCCATTTGACGATCTTCATTGTAAATAGCAGTCACTGTACCAGCTATAGGCGCTACGATTGTAGATGCTGCCATTTGTGCAGATACTTGAGCAATTTGAGCCTCAATAGCCGCCGTATTGGCGCCACCGCCGCCACCGCCAGTTGTTACTGTCGTAGTTTGTGGTTGAGACCGCTCTACAATGCGATCATATTCTTTTTGAGTAATCATACCCGCTTCACGCATCTTTTGAGCTTGTGCTAATTGACCACTATCTACAGATGCTGCCGTCGTAGTTGTAACGGATGTCGCATAGGACTGAGCTTGCGCTTGTGCTAACTGACCTTGTAAGGATGCTAGCTGTTGCTGTAAAGCCGATGTATCTACAGTGGCCAAAGTTTGACCTTGTTGTACTTGGTCGCCTACTTTTACAGCATACGCGACCTGCCCTGTCAACGTCGGTGTTACCGTCGCCTTGTTAAGGGCTGTTACATTGGCATCATTATGGATCTGTAGCGGCATATCCTTGTATGTTACATCAGCAACGGATACAGTTTTCGTACCGCAACCAGCAATGGCCAAGGCCATCATCACAACACCAAGCATAGCAACTACAGAATAAATTCGTTTTAATTTCATTCTGTCACTTCCTGTCATATTGATTTTTATCAATACCTTAGTATATCATAAAATCAATTAGAATTGTATGAAAGCTAATTCCTTTAATTTATGGATATAACGGAGGTTCTTATGGAAGAACGGATGGACTTTAGAATATTAAATAACGGTAGCTTTATTCCCTCTATCGGTTATGGTACTTATAAAACAGGCACCGAAGGAGAAACAGAGCAAGCCGTTGCTAATGCACTTGGCGTAGGTTACCGCTTGCTCGATACAGCCGCTTACTACGGCAACGAAGAGGCCGTTGGTAGAGGTATCAAAGCATCTGGCGTTAACCGTACAGATATCATTATTACTACAAAAATTTGGCATACCGATGCAGGCTATGATAATACAATGCGCGCTGTTGAAAGCTCTCTAAAGAAATTAGAGACTAATTATATCGACATCATGCTCGTACATCAACCCCTTGGCGACTACTATGGTTCTTGGCGCGCTATGGAGGAGTTATACGACCAAAATGTATTGCGTGGTCTAGGTCTCTCTAACTTCTACGAAGATCGACTCATCGACTTGCTATACCACTGTAATGTAAAACCTGTGGTGAACCAAATCGAGTGCCACCCGTTTAACCAACGTCAGTCCTTATTACAATTAATGCGTAAACATCAAGTAGTAGGTATGGCGTGGTCTCCATTTACTCGTGATCGCCAACCTGTATTTGACCACCCTATCATCAAGAGCTTGGCTGAAAAGTACGGTGTTAGTAAACATCAAATCATCTTACGTTGGCACATCCAACGCGGCATCATTCCATTGCCAAAGGCAAATAATGTAAGCCACATGGAAGCTAACTTTGATGTATTCGACTTCAAGCTTACTAACATCGACATGGACGTTATGGAGTTATTAGATCAACAAGACTTCTTGGAAGATCACCACACGGCACCAGGTCTAGAAAGATTATTACAACTAAAATAGAATATAAAAAGAAAACCACTTATACTTCTGCCCCAAAAGGTTAGATATAAGTGGTTTATTTTATTGCAATTTATTTAGGCACATTAAAGACGGCTTGTATAAGTATCATATACACTACAGTACCTGCCCCAATAGACATGAACATATTTCGCTTCCATAGGTGCATGCCAACGGTTACTAATAAAGCAATAAGTTCTGGAATGCCATAAGGATAAGAAAGCACAATTGTATCTTTAAAGGTATATACAACAAGCATACCCATAACAGCTGCAGGCAATGCCTTACCTAAATACTGTACAAAATCTGGTGCCTTTTTATCAGGTGGGAAAATAAGAAAAGCGGAGAAACGTGTAAGTAATGTAGCTGCTACGACAATAGCAACGGTCATAACCATTTCAAAACTAGTCAAGATGTACACCTCCCCACTTATACGCTATATAACATACTATGAGCATACACACCATAGAGGCAAGCATAAATAAGGATTTTCCCGTCAACAGAAGCATAGCTAGGGCTACAACGGCTCCAACAGCACCAAAGCCTCGAATATTATTACTTTTAGCATTAAATAACATTTCAAGGAATATAACAATAAATAATCCAGGTAGCACAAAGCCAATACCACGCAAATCTACAGATGCTAATAAATCGCCGAACAAGCCCCCTATAAAAGTGCTCACCACCCAAAAGGTATAATTAAGCCACGATACATGGAAGTAGAACCATTTTTCGTCTACATCATCGGGCAACTTCGTAGATACATTAATTGCAAAGCTTTCGTCACACATCCAGGCAACGGTAGGAAACCATTTCCACCCCATATTCACATATCTCTGTAATGCAGATAAACCATAGAAAAAATGGCGCCCATTAACAAACAAGGTCAGCATGAAAGCATTTACAGGATCAAAGCCTGCCATCAGCAGCCCAATAGTTACGAACTCCATAGAGCCTGCAAAAATTGTACTAGCCAAAACAGGGGCGGTCCACCAATGTAATCCCTGACTGGTAGCATACAAGCCAAACCCTAATCCAAGGAAGAAGAAGCTGAGCCCCATAGGAATCATAATAGGAAGCGCAAAAGAAAAGGCACTTCGATGCTTTATGTCACTCAAAGGATTTTCTCCTTTCGAAATCATACATTATATATTATGTAAACGATAGTCTAAACGATAGTCAAAACTAATCTTAGTCCTCTTCTAGACGATGAAACTAATTTGAATAATAATAAAAGACACCATATGGTGTCTTTTATATAAGCTATTATATTATACATTGTATATAATTAGTGTCAAATTTTGATGGCTTTAACCAAATGTATTATAAAGCGCGCGTTAAAATTTCATGAGCTACTTCTGGTGTTACATCGCCTTTTTCACCAAGTCTTGTCATACCATGATCTTCTAATTGTTTCACAATTTTATCAATTGCTTCTTCGCCTAGACCATAGTCTTTCAAATGCGTAGATACACCAAGGGACTCGAAGAATTCACGCGTTTTAGCGATAGCCTTATCTGCTTTTTCTTCTGTTGTACCTTCTGTAATATGCCATACACGTGTAGCATATTGTGCCAATTTTTCAAGCTTATCTGCTTTTTTCACTTCTAACAATGCAGGCAATACGATAGCTAATGTAATCCCATGGTCAAGATGGTACGCCGCAGTTAACTCATGACCGATAAGATGTGTTGCCCAGTCTTGTGGCACGCCGGCACCAATCAAGCCGTTTAATGCCAAGGTAGAAGCCCACACATGGTTAGCACGAATATCGTAGTTTTCTGGATTTTCTACCGTTTCTTTACCGATTTCAATCATAGTTTTCAAGATACCTTCACTGAAACGATCTTGAATACGGCCTTCTACAGGGTATGTTAAATATTGCTCTGTGGTATGCACGAATGTATCAATAACAC
The DNA here is from genome assembly GCF_041431445.1 of Veillonella sp. 20925_1_51. Classification (NCBI taxonomy): domain Bacteria; kingdom Bacillati; phylum Bacillota; class Negativicutes; order Veillonellales; family Veillonellaceae; genus Veillonella; species Veillonella sp. 20925_1_51. Next base: position 197,870 of record NZ_JAPVXT010000003.1, on the reverse strand, counting down.
CATTCTTAACTTGTTTTTCAGGCAATGTGAAAGTTAATGTTGGATCGAGCATGGAGAACTTAGGGAATACTAAGCTACTGAATACTGGGAATTTACCGTCATCATAAGTAATAACGGCACCATTGTTCATTTCGGAACCTGTGGCAGGAAGTGTCATAACTGTACCAAATGGTAATGGATTTGGCACCATTTCCACTGGAACCTCTGGTACACCAGCTTTCATAACTTCAATGACAGGACCATCATAAGTAGCACCCATAACGATAAGTTTTGTAGCGTCCACTACAGAACCGCCGCCTACAGCGAGAACGAAATCTACGCCATGTTCTTTAATGAAAGCTACCGCACGTTCACACGTTTCAAGAGATGGGTTTGGCTCAATACCGCCGAATTGCTCTACCTTGCGGTTACCAAGGGCTTTCACAATGCGGTCAATAAGACCACTGCGCACTGCAGAGCCACCACCATAGGTAATAAGCACCTTTGCATCCTTTGGAACCAATGTATCTAATTCACCTAAACGATCTTTACCAAATACGATATGTGTAGGGTTATAAAAATCAAAGTTAAACATAAAGACCTCCTAAGTATTATGTTCGTATTCCACCATTTTAATTGTATAAAACTTATCTTTATTATATCATATTTCGATTTTTTTAGATATATCTAGATAACGCTACTTTCGATTACTTAATAACTCTACTTTACAATCATCGTAAAAGCCATAGTTTAAATCTATAGCCAACCCCTATATTTTTATCTATGTACAAAACCCCATTTACATGATAGGATATATCCATTATATGTATATAGAAAGGGATGTTCACATGAAATTAAAAAAATTTATTGCCCCTCTTCTCGTTGGCGTTTTAGCATTCGCCATCGCAGGCTGTGGCACAGATACAAATCAATCTAGTCAGGCACCAAAGGAAATTAAAATCGGTGCTACTGCTGGTCCTCATGCTCAAGTTGCTGAAGCCGTTGCAAAAGAGGCTAAAAAACAAGGTATCGACCTTAAAGTTGTAGAGTTCTCCGATTATGTAACACCAGATAAAGCCCTCGCTGATGGCGACATTCAATTGAATGCGTACCAACACGTGCCATTTATGGAAAACTTTAACAAACAAAATGGTTCCAACTTAGTAGCAATCGGTAAAACCCTTTTAGTGCGTATGGGATTATATAGTAATAGTGTACATAGCGTACAAGATGTACCTGAAGGCGCTACGGTTTCTATTCCAAATGACCCTACTAATGGTGGTCGTGCATTAGTATTATTAGCTAAAGCTGGATTAATTACGTTAAAAGATGGTGTCGGCTTCAAAGCAACTGTTGCAGATATCACATCTAACCCGAAAAATATAAAGATTCAAGAATTAGAAGCAGCTCAATTACCTCGTAGTCTAGATGATGTAACAATTGCTGTTATTCCAATGAATTATGTACAAAGTGCTGGCCTTAGTGTAGAAAAACAAGGCTTCTTCTTCGAATCAAAAGATGAACCACTAACAGTCATCGTACTTGCGGTACGTAGTGAAGACAAAGACAATGAAACTTACAAAAAAATTGCAGACATTTACAAATCTGATGCAATCAAACAATTCATCAGCGATACTTTCAAAGGTAGCATTACCTCTGCAAACTAAATAAACAAGAACCGACCTCTATCAAATTAGAGGCCGGTTCTTTTATTTATAATGCCAAAAAGCGATACCCTAACTTTTTTTAGAGTATCGCTTTTATTTTATTCTTTAGTATCAATCACGTTTATTCTTCAGTGTCGAATGTAACGTCCAATGGTTGGCGTTCCACAATATTGCGGTAACGAACCTTTGGATAGCCCATCAAGATACCACCAGCAATGATTTTATCCTCAGGTACACCTAAAAGCTCCAACAACGGTTCGTATTCTGCTTCCCCAGCATGTTCAAAGAAGCCTGCCCAACAAGTACCTAATCCTAATGTTGGTGCATACAACTCTGCATAAGACAAGCAAGAATGACCACTATCGTGAGTACGATGAATATCCTTTTTAGAACCGATAGCCACTACTAACGCAGGCGCATCGCGCAAGATATATTCCTTACCTTTATCCACTTCAGCTTGTGCTGCACGAGCATAAAGACGCATAATGGGCACAGTTTTTGCAGCTAAATGCATCCACTCAAGAACAAGATCTGCAATGCGGCGCAGCTTTTGTTTATCCCGAACAACAATATAGGAAATACCTTGTGTATTTGTCGCTGTTGGAGCCATTCTCGCAACGTTTAATACCTTGCGAATAAGCTCAGCAGGAACTGGTTTATTTTGATAATTACGAATAGAGCGACGGCTGCGTAAGAATAACTCAGCTTGCTCTGGTGTTAATTTTTGTTCTTTTGTGATATCAATTTGCTCTTTACGTGGTGTCATATCACTATCAAGAGCAAGTGTAGGGCATACAGAAATACAATGCCCACAGGAGATACAACCTCCTTTGCCAGTTACAGGTCCATTTTCGGACATCACTAGCAAGCCTGTCGGACAGTCAGCTACGCAAAGGCCGCATCGTGTACAGACTTCTGTATTGACGGTAAATAACATCTGATAAATCCTCCAAAAACTACTATAAAATTTATTATAACACAATTAATCGAGGGTTATCTAGGCGACGTACTCTTTTGAAAATCAGCAACCTATTTTGATGGGGCCCCATTACATTTCGACAACCTAGTAAAAAAAGTACCAATATACTTGCTTGCTCCGTCCTTCGCAAAGTCGCTGCACAAGTATATTCGTACTTTTTTATAACTATATTTATAAAGGCGTCCCATCAAAATAGGTATATCGACCGTTAAATACGTAAGCCCTAGATAACCTGATTAATTCCTATAAAAAAGCTTTATAGTAGTGGTGCCATGCCCTCCATTTGGGAGAAACTAGCCTGAGGCTAGTCCACAGGTTAGTTTTAAGCCTAATTTAGTCAAAACTACTTAGCGTTCTTTCTCTCGCTCCACAAAAAGCAGATTGAGTAAATGTCAGATGTAGCTTGTGATGGGGGGCATCAATATACAGAAGGAGATTAGTCGCTTGCTATGGGACTAGTTAACAGCAGGTGTTATAAAAATAAAACTAGGTATTTCTGCAGCGACTTTACGAAGGACGGAGCAAAGGAATACCTAGTTTTATTTTTAATTGAGTTGTCGTAATGAAACGGGGCCCCATAGCAAGTGACTTAACTACAGCTTATATGGTGGGCCCCATCACAAGCGGAGAACGCATTTACTCAAATGCTTTTATAAGTTCCATGTATTCCGCTTTGTGTGTCATTCTCCAGGTCCCAAAGTCTGGTTCTGGAGATTCATTAAGAATGTTAGCCAAGGCTTCTAAGAATTCTGGGATTTTTGTGGCTACAATATTACCTGCCATTTTACCGAAGTTTTCGGAGCCCATGTGTTCGGAACCACCGTCTACGAGGATAAAGGCTACGGTAGGTTTCTTGTCTACTAATTTTACAGCTCCGTGGAAACCAATTTCACCGATTTGGTGTGTACCACAGGAGTGTGGACAGCCCGAAATGTGTAAACGAGGGAGTTTACTTATATCTACACCTTTTTCTTCAAGGTGTCCGAAGATATCTTTCAATAGGCCATTGGAGTCTTGCATACCAATTTGACATACTGTGGAGCCTACGCAGGATACGGAACGACGGAAATCATTTTCCGCACTATCGTCTGTTAACTCTGCGATTTTACGAGCCTCATCAGCAGTAAGGTTGATGAAGAACAATGCTTGGTCTGGCGCAATACGCGCTTCTACTTGATCAAGTGTTACAGCATAATCAAGAGCAGCCAATAGGTGTTCTACATTAGCATCGCCACCTGCCGGATGGTATTCTACGTAGTATAAACCTTCTTGTTTTTGACGGTGAATACGATCATTTTCCACGGAATCATCACGCTTACCAGTTTTTGTAATTTCATAGGCATAGTCGGCTGGATTAATGGTTAATTTCTCTACTTCTTTCACCATTGCTAATGTTTCTTCATAGGTTTTGATGAAAGCTTCAGCCCCACCCATTTCCGCAGGCATGTAGCGGGTACGAGCCTTACCGCGGTTTTTGAAATTACCATGGTTAGCAAAGACCATAAGCATAGCTTTCACATAGTACAACACATCTTCAGGTTGTACATCATGTGCCACTGGAATACCAATGCGAGGATTGGGGCCAATACCACCACAAGCGTATACATCAAAGGTATTATGTTTCGTTAAATTGAAACCAAGGTCTTTGAATGTAGCATGAGGCGTGCTATCAAAGCCATTGTCGATGCCCATTTTAAACTTGCGGGGAATTTTGATATAGAACATTTGCTCTAGAAGGAACTCGCTAATAGCCGTTGCATACGGTGTAATATCTAATGTTTCACGAGGATCAATACCGCGTAAAATACTCGCCACTACATTTGGATTGTCCCCACCAGCACCGCGATTATAGATACCATGATCATAGCATTCTTTATAGAGGTTTAAAATTGTATCACCATCAAGACCATGCATTTGCAAACATTGACCGGTAGTGAAATGTACATGTTGTAAATTATATTTGCGAATGGAGTCCGCTAAGAACTGCATGTGCTGACGAGTCATGCGTCCTCCATTGAAGCGCCAACGGCTCATACCGGAATTAGCACCTCGCTCAGCGTAACTACCATAAGCACCAGATTGGCCTTTATAGTCTGCAATAGACATTTCTTTCTTATAGAATTTGTGCGTCATATCTTCAAACTTTGGATAATCTGCAATTAATCGATCTTTCAATTCTTGTGTAATCATATTATTACCCTCTTGGCTTATATTTATTAAGCATAATACAAAACTTTGTAATGGTAAGTATACCATATATGCATATGTATGTTAGTAGCCAAGCTCACAATTTTAATATCAATTACAAATAATATGCTTTACAATCTGTAATAATAATCACTTTTAATTAAAGCTATGGAAAATCCTAATCGTACAAAAAAAGAACAGCCCAAAGGCTGTTCTTTCATTGTTATTAAATTCTATTGTGTTGAGATAATCCTAACTCTACCTATTAAACTCGACCTTCATTAGGATTGTTATAGGCATCTTTATCAATAGTCCCCATAATTTTATCTACTACGAGAGCATTTGTTAAAGAACCAGATACGTTCAAGCATGTACGGCCCATGTCGATCAATGGATCGATAGCAAGGATTGGGCTGATGGATGTGAAGTACGCCCCAAGACCTGTACCACTAAGGGATACGGATGCAGCCATTGTAGCTGTACCAGGAACACCAGCGATACCAACAGAACCGATAGCGATAACGATAACGCTCATAATGTACATAGTCAAATCAAATGGGATACCCGCTACGTTAGAGATGTACACAACAACAAGCGCTGGGAACACGCCGGCACAACCTTGCATGCCTGCAGTAGTACCGAAGGATGCTACTGTATTTGCGGTTGTAGCATTTACGCCAAGACGTTTTGTCAATGTTTCAACAGTTAAAGGCAATACGCCCATAGAGGAACGGGATGTGAAAGCTAACAAGAGTGGAGCTTTTGCTTTTTTGAAGTATGTAATTGGGTTGTAACCGAAGCTAGAAATCAAGATAGCTTGAACAACGAACATAATTAAAAGGCCAACGTAAAGCAATACTACGAATAGGCCCATATCTAAGATAGCTTGCAAACCACGTGTTGCCAATGTAGATGCCAATAATGCAACTACGCCGTATGGCATAAGACCAATAATGAAGTCTGCAACCCAAGAAATTAATTGGTGAAGCTCATCAAATAGCTTTGTAAAGATTTCCATACTATTTGTGCCTGTTTTCTTCAACAAGCGAGCAACACTGCCCAAGATGATTGCAAATACTACGATGCCGATAACATTTGTTTCAGCTGCAGCTTGAATTGGGTTACTTGGAATCAATGCACGGAATGTATCAACCATTGGTTTGATTTCACGAATCTTTTTACCAGATTCAACGATATCAAAGCCTTGACCTAAGCCGAAAGCATTACCCAAGATAAGGCCAACGATAGCAGCAACAGCTACCATGCCAAGATTTGTAGAAACCATGGCAACCACTAATTTCTTAAGATTTGCACCTGCTTCCATGTGCAAGATAACATGTACAATGGAAATAAATACGATAGGAATAACAAGCATGCGGATCAAATCAATAAAGCCGCCCCCTACAAGGGAGAACCACTTTGTACTTTCCTTGATGTAAACCACTTTAGATGGATCATCTGGGAAGCCTGCAATAATTTGAATAGCAATACCAAGTACGGCACCAACAATAGTACCAATAATAACGAGATTACCAAAGGATGTGCCCTTGCGTTGCAAAGCATAAATACCGATTAACGCAAGTACAAACACTACGATAATACCGATACTTAATGGATTGCTTAGCATGAGGTAATCTGTAAAGAATGGAATATTCATAATACACCTCTTCTAATTCATATCACAATAATAGGTTATGAACTCAGTATATCATATATCGAAAAATTTACAAGTAAAATAATTCAAATTATATAAGTTTTTCTATGCGGATTCTGCAAGTTTTATAAATATGTTAATCTCCATAGATGTAGCGATACCTCTACCTTTTCAAGATACTCTATATCATAATAGAAAGTTACGCATATAAAAAGGTGACCTTCCATAGGAAGATCACCTTTAAGCTTATTTAGTTATAACAGTACCTAGTTGTAGGATTATCTGTTAACTAAAACGTAAGTTACTTGGATAGGACCATGAGCACCATCTACAGTAACCAACTCAATATCAGCTGTACGGGATGGACCGGAAATCAAGCAGATATTTGTAGGGAATTTAGATGGATCGTTGTGATAACGTTCAGCCAAATGTTCCATTGTTTGAGTCATACGTGGATTGATTGTATCAGTGTACAATACAGCGATATGTGTAGTAGGCAACAAGCTAATAGAACGGCCAGATTCTTCACCAGACGCTTGTACTACAGTAGCAGTTTCAGCAATACCGCAGTATGGGAATGTAATACCGATATCTGCATTAGCAGTGTTGGAGATACATTCTTCACGGCCTTTAGCTGGATCCCATTGGAAGTATGTACGAGTGCCGCCATTATTAGCTGCATCTTGTTCGAATAATTCTTTTAATTTATATTCTTTTACTTCTGGAACACTTGGGAATACAACTTTACCGTTACCCCAGTCTTCAATAGCTGCCAAAATTGTTTCACCTAATTTATCAGGTGTAGTTTCAACGAATTTTGTACCAACACGTTGACATTGTTCCTTAAACATTGTCAAAATTTGATCTTTATTCAAATCTTTGAACATAGTTTCTTGAGGACCATGGCTGTAATCAAAACCCTCTACGAATGCAGGGCACATTTCTTGATCACGGCCTAATGCACGAGATAAACGTGCAATAAATTGTTTACGTTTAGCTTCATCCATTATTTTTTCTCCTTCTTCTTGTTCTTTTCATGTTCAGCATATAAGTCACGGAATTTTTTGAACTTCAATGTACCCATTTCTTTGGATTTAGTCCAGCCGTTCATAACTGGAACAGCTTGAGTCCATGTAGGCATATTGCCTTCTTTATTACTAATCAAGTTCATACCGATAGCGCCAGCTTTTGTGCCAAGGTCGAATAATGTGGAGTTACCGAACATCTTAGCTGCTGCAGTAAAGATTGCTTCTTCTGCTTTTGGACGAGTTTTTTCGATGTCAGCCATAATATGACGGTGTTCCATCAATAATTCATGCAATGGAATAGCTACTGGACAGTTTTCTGTACATGCACCGCACAATGTAGACGCATATGGAAGATCGCCTGCTACTTCGTAACCTTTGAACAATGGTGTCAATACAGCACCCATTGGACCTGGATATACGGAGCCATAACCGTGACCAGAGATGTGACGGTATACAGGACAAATATTCATACATGCACCACAACGGATACAACGTAACATTTCTTGGAATGTACCACCTAAGATACCGGAACGACCGTTATCAATAATGATGATATGAGTTTCTTCAGGACCGTCTGCTTCACCAGCACGACCAGGGCCAGTCATCATGGAGAAGTAGTTGGAAATTTTAGCACCTACTGCAGAGCGGTTCAACATTTCCATCATAACGTCAAGAGCTTTGAAGTCAGGAACGATACGTTCTGTACCTAAGAAGATCAATTGAGTCTTAGGAATGGAGCTAGACATACGACCGTTACCTTCGTTGGAAACGATAGTACAAGTACCGGATGCCGCTACCGCAAAGTTACAACCATTAACACCTACGTCAGCTTTCAAGAAGCGCTCACGTACATAACCACGTACGAAGTGAGTCATTTCTGTAGGGTTTTCAGTACCAGTGTAACCTAATTTTTCAGCGAAAATTTCGCGGATTTTGTTACGTTCGAAGTGAAGGCCTGGTACAACGATATGAGATGGTGGGCTCACTGCTGTTTGCAAAATGAATTCAGCCAAGTCAGTTTCGTTTACTTCGATACCAGCTTCTTCAAGAACTTCGTTCAAACCAATTTCTTCAGTTAAGATAGTTTTGGATTTAACGATCATTTTAGCTTCGCGTTCACGAAGGATATCTAAAGCGATTTGAGTCGCTTCTTTATCGTCGAATGCAAAGTGAACTTTAGAACCAGCTTTTTCTGCGTTTTCAGCGAATTGGTTTACATAGTAATCCAAATTGTTAAGAACGTGATCACGAAGTTTAGCTGCTTCTGCGCGGAAATCTAACCATTCAGGAACGTCCGCAACTACTGTATTACGTTTATCATAAAACACGTCTTGTGCTTTTTTGATAGCTGCAACTTTGAAATCGTCAGCCAAACATTCTTTTATACGTGTTTTATAGGGGCGATTGTCATATATAAGTGCCATGTCGTCTCCTCCTTAACGGCAGTTTAAGATTTCAGCAATATGCATTACTTTGATACGGCGATCGATTTCGCCTTCTTTATGAAGACGGTCAAGCATACCAGCGATGTTCATCAAGCACGCTTGGTCAGAACCAGAAATAACGTTAGCACCTGTGCCAGCGATTTCCAAGGCTTTTTCGCGTGTCATAACTTCACTAATTTCAGGGTTCTTAACGGAGAATGTACCGCCGAAACCACAGCAACGGTCTGCACGTGGTAATTCAATCAAGTTGATATCTTTAACATTTCTAAGGAGTTTGAATGGAGGTTCTTTAATGCCCATCAAACGAGTTACGTGGCAAGATGTATGATATGTAACGGATTCGTTGAAACGAGCGCCCACATCTTCAACACCTAATACGTCAGTAATGAATTGAGTGAACTCATAAATTTTGCCGCTCAATTTTTCTGCACGTGCCAACCACTCAGGTTGATCTTTCAAAAAATGATGATATTCATCGCGGATTGCAAATGCGCAAGAGCCGGACATGCTGACTACATATTCAGCGTTCTCGAAGCATTCGATTGTATTCTTAATGGCATCCATAGCTGCATCATTGTAACCAGAGTTAGTGAACATTTGGCCACAACATACTTGTTTCTTAGGCACTACGAGCTCGCAACCTAATCTTTCAAGTACTTCTACACCAGCCATGCCTACATGTGGGTAGAACATGTCAATCAAACACTGTTGGAAAAGATGAATTTTCATATTATCGTCCTCGTCTTTTCTAGTACTTAACCTAATAAAAAATTTTGATATGTATGTGTTATGGCAAGAATTCTAGTGAAAGTTTTTCAATAATTTTCTGCCCGAAACATTACTTATGCTTTCAAATAAATATTCAAAAGCTTTATCGATATAATTATAAATTAATCATATAGAAAATGTCCAAAGAATTGCTATATTAGTATGTACCCTTTTATTTCTTATATCGTTATGACTTTTTGTAATAATAAACATTGTATTTTATCACATATCCCTACTTATTTATAAATTATTCTCGTAAAAGCCCCTTAAACTCTAGATTTTGGGAATGTTTATCATTTTGTATTTTTCAATGGTTCTCATATCGTTATTTAACTATAATTCATTGAATATTTATATAAATAGGCTTTGAATTTCAAATTCATGTAATTTTTATCCTTATATATTACATTTTCTTATAGTAGTGTATAAATTTAAAAAGTGTTATAATTTATTTTATATAAGTATAGTTTGAAAGGAGCCTTTTCAATGAAACTAAATAAATTATCTTTATCCTTGGCAATTACATTGGCCCTCGGTTCCACATTCGGCATGGCTCACGCCGAAACAACTGCGGCGCACACAAAAGCCGAAGTATCTAATGTTGCTACAAAAACTGATACTGCAGTTAAAACTGATGTTAAACGTGTAAATGCATCTGTAAAAAATGACGCTAAACGAGTTGATACTTCCGTAAAAAACGATGCTAAACGCGTTGATACGTCCGTTAAAAACGATGCTAAACATGGCACTACAGTAGTAAAACATGATGCAAAACATGCAGATGTATCCGCAAAAAGCGATGCTAAACGTGTAGATACATCCGTTAAAAACGATGCTAAACGCGTTGACACTTCTGTAAAAAACGACGCAAAACGCGTTGATACATCTGTAAAAAATGATGTTAAAGAAGATGCTGCAAAGGTAGAAGGTAAAAAAGCTGTAAAAGCTAAAGAAAACTTACCTGCTGGTGTATATCCTGACACTAAAGATAACTGGGCTCGCGATGCTATCCAAGCAATGACACAAGCTGGTTACCTTTCTGGTTACGCAGATAACACATTCAAACCTGGTGCTCAAATCACTCGTGAACAAGCAGCTGCTATTTACGGCAAAGTATTACAACATAACTTAAATGAACAAGAATTAGCTGATATTGTAACAAAAGAATCTTCTACATCCTACTCTGACGTAGAAGCAGATCGTTGGTCCAGCTCTGCTATCAAATTGGTAAGCGCTGCAGGCGTAATGGAAGGCACATCTAAAACAGCTTTCACACCTAGCAAAACTATGGACCGCGAACAATTCGTAGCATCCGCAGCAAGCTTGGCTAAGAAATTAAACCTTTCTACACCTGTAAAAACAGAAAAGGTTACTTTCAAAGACGAAGCTAGCATTTCCTCTGCTTACTTAGCAGATATTCAATACATGGCACAACGTGGCATTGTAGCATCTGGGGCAACAGAAAACTTTAACCCTAAACAACCTGTAACAAGAGCACAAGCGGCAACAATCTTGAACCGCATGCTTAATGGTGCTGGCCTTGCAACACAAAAACATACTACAACTGAAGCTAAAGCTGAAACAGCTGTAAAAGAAGATGTAAAAAAAGCTGATACAGCAGCAGAAAAAGATGCATCTAAAGTAAGCAAAGATGCCAAAAAAGATGTAGCTAAAGCTGACAAAGCCGTAAAAGCTGATGCAAAAAAAGTTGAAAAAGACGTAAAAGGCAATAAAAATGCTGCAGTAGCTCAAAAAACTGAACCTACTCGCACAGTTCGCCCTGTTCGTCGTAGCACTTTAAAAGCACTTGATCAAAAACAACAAGCTGCTTTAGAAGATAAAGTATTCAATGAATTGAATAAAACATATAAAACAGAAGATGCATTCCAAGATTACGGCGTAATGTACTGGCGCGATAATCAATTGCACGTAGCATTGAAAACAGATAGCGATATCTCCACAGTAAAAGCTAACCTTGCTGCACGTGGTGATTCCACTGTAAACAACTATGTTGTAGTTGAGCCATCCCAATACAGCCAAACTGAATACGATGCAATCGATGCAAACTTCCGCAACTATTACAACAAAAATGAAAAAGCTGGTACAATCCTAGCTACATTCCCTGATGTAGAAAACAACCAACTTTATGCTGTTGTAACAACTGCATCTAAAGAAACTCAACAAGGAATGTCTAAATTATTCGGTTCCAAAGTAAAAATGACAGTTAAACGCTAATAGGCGTTCACTCAACTAGCCAAGGCAGCGTATACGTTTAGTATTACGCTGCTTTGTTTATATCACTATGCATGCCTTATTATTCGCTATATAATGGATATAGATTTTATTGTTGGTGAAAGTTTATATTCTTCGGCTATAGAACGGTAGCCATTTACCATAATTAGGAAGGATTTTTATGTACAAGAATACCCCTTATGTATTACGTGCCCTTGTTTTAGGCACACTATTAGCTACAACAGGCCTCAGTTTTGTGTCTGCTAATACTACAACTCATGCTCATGCAGTAGCCTCCACAAAAGCTGAGGCGTCTACAGTAGTCAATACAAAAGCAGTTACACCAAAAACAGATGTTTCTAACGTAGAAGCAACTAAATTAGAGTCTCCTAAATTTGATGCTGCTAAAGCTGCCACACCTATGGTTGTAAATACATCTATTGGTACGCCTCAAGATATTCAAAAAATCCGTGCCCACATCTTCTCTGATGTACCTAGCGATTTCTGGGCTGCCAACTCTATCAGTACTGTAACAAAAGCAAATCTTATGAAAGGTTATTCTGATGGTACATTCCGACCTAACCAACCTATGACTCGTGAAGAAGTAGCTGCTCTCTTCAACAACATCACAGATGATGGTACAGCAGCCTTCTTATCTAGCAAATTTAAAGATATTACATCTGATCGTTGGTCCGCTCTTGCTATCGAATCTGTAGCGCGCAAAAATATCATCAGCGGTTATGGCGATAACACATATAAACCTGAAAAATATATGTCTCGCCAAGAATTTGCTGTAGTAGCAGACAACTACATTCACTACTTAGGATACACAACAGAGGATCCAACAGCACTTGATAATATTGCTTATGGAGACCAAAAATTCGTAGCTCCTTGGGCTCAAGACGCAGTTCGTGAACTTGCATACCTTGGCTTTACAAACTACGCTCCTGGCACATTATTCAACCCTGAAAAATATGTAACTCGTGCTGAAGCAGCTGAGATTGCATACCGCATGACACAAACAGAGCAAGCACTTGCCTTCCACAATACATTGTTCAAACAACAAGTAGAAAGCAAAACAGCTACTATTATCGACAAAACATTAGGCTATGGCAATGACTTCACTAAATTCCGTCAAGACGGTGCCCTCTTCTGGGATGGTGGAAAATTACATGCTTCTTTAACAGATAAGAAAAAAGCTGATGCTGTGGCGCATGCAATTTCTGAAACGCAAGATCCACAACTTGAAAGTGCTCTTGTAGTATCTCAAGGTAAATTAAATCAAGCTCAACTTGAAGATTATCAATCCGATGCTCTTGATTTATACAAAGCTAAAGAGCCAAAAGGTAATATCATTTCCATCCGTCCTAATGACGATACAAGCGCTCTTATCATCACAGCAGACTCTGTTCAAAAGGACACTGTGAAAGCTTTCAAAAAGAAATTCAAAAACAATGTAGTAGTACAATTACCACAACCAGAGACAGTAAAAGCGGATGCAGCGATCCAATTCCCATTGCCTCCACGCGTAAACTACTACGATACAACAAATAAATAATTAAATAAGCTAAATGATAAAAAGCCGTGTTCTTACACGGCTTTTTGTTGTATTCCCATGAAAATGTATGATAAGACTATTATTAAATCTATAACGCAAAAAAAGAACCGCCCCAAAGGAGCGGTTCTTTCACAATTAAACAGCTGTTACTATACACACATAATCGAATTCACACAGTTCGATTATTTTTTTGTTACATCATTTTGGCGGTCACGTAAATTACCAACCGGTACATATACGGTACCTGCACTGTGCATTGTATCCACGTCTTGTTGCAATACCATTACAACAGAATAGTCATCGGTTGTGTAGAATTCAGTAGGCATTTTGTCGATGTTTACTTCGCCGCCCAATTGATTCTTCACATCTTGATTATTCTCGATAGCATTCACTAATTCTTTTTTGTTAAGACCACCAAGGTCATACAAGGATAATTGACGACCTGTTGTAGTGTTGAATGTGAAGCCTTTTACATAGTTGACGCCATTAGCATCACGATCACGCATTGTGTACGTATGAATCAATACACTGAAGATACCATTTTTGTCTGTTTTAACATCGTAGTACATAACTACATTTGTTTTATCAGCGTCTTTGGCATTCATTTTTTCTACGTCGTTTTGTACTTTAGCAACGTATTTTTTGATAGTATTATTGATTGCTTTTTCTACAATTGGACTAACAGATTTAACTGTTGGGAACACTAGATCAAGATGATCTGTAGTGGATTCCACTGGAGATACAGCCACCTCTTTGCGGTCCATATAGCGGTCCGCATTAGGTGCTACTACTTCAACTGCATCGCGATCAACCTTAGATGCTACAGAGCGCAACGCACGGTTTTGCTCCGGTGTAGCAGTACTAGAGATACGGTATGTTAAATCGTTACGATTTACTTTATTCGTATCAGCTTGCGCTGCTTGCACTGTTGTAGTGTCTTTAGTTACAGGAATTTCGCTTGCTGCGAAGGATACTACTGGCAATGCAGCAGCCATCATGATGAGTACAGACTGTTTTAATTTCATTGTTTAACCTCTTATTGTTGTTCTTGCTCAGCTTTCATTGCTAAAGCTTCTTCTTTATTGAATTTGTGAGTTACAACACGACGAACAAGGTAGAGACCAGAGAAGATGAATGCAAGCAATCCTAACCATTGTGCTGTGCTTTCAAAATCAGGGCCTACTAATTCAAGTGGAGATTCACCACCACCAGTTGTAACGGACAATACAATAATAACAGCTATGATTACACCAATCAAGCTTTCACCAACAATCAAACCAGAAGCGAAGAGAACGCCACGGCGGTTAGATTGTTCAACATCGTACTCAGCGAGTTCGCCAGCACGCATTTTAGCACGAGCCACTAGGTAACGGCCTACGAAATAGCTAATGAAAGAACCTAAGATGAGTGGCACTTCCAATGTTGGAGGTAAGTAGATACCCATGCCAACTGCCAATGGAGGCAATGTTAAAGAAGCTGTTGTGCTCTTAAGAATCAAGTTAACGATGATTGCTACTACGCCAACACAAACGCCAATCAAGATGTAATCCCAATCCATGCTGGAACTGAAGATACCTTGAGCAATTGTAGTCATCAAAGTTGCTTGTGGAGCGGATAATGCAGCATTAGGGTCCATTTCAGCACGTGGTAACGCACCTGTGAAGCCATATGCTTGGTAAAGCAAGTTAAGAACAGGAGCAATTGCAACTGCACCAGCTACAGAGCCAAGTAACAACGCAATTTGTTGACGCCAAGGTGTAGCACCAACGAGTTGACCTGTTTTCAAGTCTTGCAAGTTATCGTTAGAAATAGATGCAATGGCGATAACTACGGATGTCATGAAGATAGCCATAGCTGTAGCGAATTGTACGCCTGCTTCTGTAGCGAACAAGTTATTTTCAGAAGCGATGAAGTACACCACTAAGGAAGAAATAATAGTCGCCAAGATACCAATACCGGAGATTGGAGATGCAGATGTACCGATAAGACCTGCCATGTAACCACATGCAGCAGCTACGAAGAAGCCGATTAGCAATGCTACGAGAACACCTACAATAACAAGTGTCCACATTAAGCCCGCGCTAATAGGTACTGCAGATACGAAGTCCCAGAATGTAAGAACTAAACCTAAAAGGATGATACCGAACACGATGATAACAGATTTTGTGCTCATATCTGTATCCATACGATGCAATTCACGTTCAGCGGAACTGCTGTTCATGGATTTAACAGAAATTTTCATACCTTCGATGATAGGTTTGATCAATGTAATCAAAGTCCAAATCGCTGCGATACCGATAGCACCAGCACCGATGAAACGAACTTTAGATTTCCAAACAGCCATTGCAAACTTAGCAGTAGCACCGCCATCTGGAGCAAAGATATTAGTGAAATAAGGTACAAAGCCAGCCCAAGCGATGAGTACACCAACTAGGATAGCGATACCAGAAGCGATACCGATAAGGTAACCAGCACCTAACAACGCTGTAGAGAAGCCCAATGGAATTTGAGTAATACCTTTGCTACCTACAGGAAGCCAGAAGCTCATGCTGTCCCCAAGAACTTTGAAGCCATTCGCACAAAGACTGATAATACCAGCTACAAGACCACCGGATACGATATCTCCCATACCGGAGCTAGATTGAGGGCCTTGGCCACCATTGTGGGAACCAACCTTCAATATTTCTGCTGCTGCACGGCCTTCTGGATATGGTAGATCACTATTTACTACCATGGCACGACGTAATGGAATGGTGAATAACACGCCAAGAGAACCACCGCATGCGCAGAGCAAGAATGTTTGCCAGAATGGGAAACCATTCCAATAGCCAAGCATTAGTAGACCTGGCAAAATAAAGATAATTGCGGACAAAGTACCAGCTGCGGAAGCCTGTGTTTGTACCATGTTGTTTTCAAGAACGTTAGAATCCTTGAAGAAACGTAAAATTGCCATTGAAATAATGGCTGCCGGAATGGATGACGAGAATGTCAAACCAACCTTCAAACCGAGATATACGTTAGATGCTGTAAAAATAACAGTAATTAATGCACCAAGTAGCATCCCACGTACCGTCAGTTCCGGCAGATGAAGGTCATGGCTCATAAAGTCATGTTTCATAAGTACTTACCTCCTCTGTGAAACTAGAGCTTACAACAATATAATAAGCTACTTCCATTTTATCGTGTTAAAGCGATGATTTCAATATATATGCGATGATTTATATGAAACATGTATACAAATTAATATAAATCATCGCATATATATCGGTAGAAGAAAAAGATGTATATGCACAAATCGCATATACAACTCCCTTCTATATGAAAATAGAAATCATTATCTTTTATTCTGTACAAATATACAGGATTTTATATAATTAAAGTACCGACGATAAGGTCGGCATGTCTTTTAAGGAGGTTGTAAACATTATGGAAACAAGAACTGAATATGATTCAATGGGACCAGTCGAAGTCGACGCTAGACGAATTTACGGACCTCAAACGCAACGCTCGTTCAATAATTTTAAGATCGGTGACCACCGCATTCCTATTGAACAAATCAAAGCGCTTGCGCTTGTCAAAAAAGCATGTGCTTTAACTAATGCTAAGTGTGGCGCAGTAACTGAGGAAAAAGCGAAACTCATCGCTCAAGTAGTTGATGAAATCGTGGACGGCAAATGGAATGATGAATTCCCATTGACTGTATTCCAAACAGGTTCTGGCACACAAACTAATATGAATGTGAACGAAGTAATCGCTCACCGGGCTAAACAGTTAGATGAAAGCAACCCACTCCATCCTAACGACGATGTAAACCGCGGCCAAAGTACAAATGATACATTCCCTACGGCAATGCATATCTGCGCATACTTTGAAATTACAAAACGCGTCATCCCTGCATTAGACGGCCTTATCGCATCCTTCGAGAAATTGCAAGAAAAAGGCAAAGGTTTGCAAAAAGTTGGTCGTACCCACCTACAAGATGCTACTTTCATCATGGTAGACCAAGAAATCAGCGCCTTTGTGGACGGCTTAAAAACTGCTAAAACTATGCTCCTTCAAAACGCGGACCACCTACTCGATGTAGCTCTCGGCGGCACTGCTGTTGGTACTGGCGTAAACACGCCTAAAGGCTATCTAGACGTTATGGAAACTGTATTGCCAGAGGTAACAGGTGCGCCATTCCGCGTGAAGAACAACAAATTCCAAGGACTCGCTCTTAAAGATGCTTTCATGATGGCTCACGGTGCACTCAATACATTAGCTACTACACTATTCAAAATTGCTAACGACGTCCGTTTCTTAGGCTCTGGCCCTCGCTGCGGCTATGGCGAATGGCATCTTCCTGAAAACGAACCGGGCTCCTCCATCATGCCAGGCAAGGTAAATCCTACACAATGTGAAGCCTTGGCCATGGTATGCGCCCAAGTATTCGGTCATAATACGACTATGACACTCTGTGCAGGCAGCGGTGCGTTCCAATTGAACGTGTACATGCCTATCATGATCTATGATTTTGTTGAAAGCTGTCGCCTCCTCTCAGATGCTATGAACTCTTTCACAACACACTGCATCGACGGCGTAGAATTTGTGCCGGAAAAACTCAACTTCTTCGTAGAACAATCCCTCATGATTGCTACATCCTTAACACCATATATCGGCTACGACAAGAGTGCTAAGGTTGTAAAAGAAGCATACAAACGCGGTTGTTCTATCAAAGAAATCATCTTGGAAGAAAAACTCATGACTGAAGACGAATTTGCTGAAGCAGTTCGCATGAAATAAAATCTCTCTCATCTCTATGACATATCTGTAACATCCTCTCATACCTCAAATGAACGGAAAATAAAAGGACGTAATAGTCTTGAAATCTTCAATAATACTTATTACTGAAGAATAGACTATTACGTCCTTTTTGTTTTATATGTCTTATAGCAATATTTAATTTAAACTAATGAAATTCTATAATAATGTACCTTTAAAAGCATCATTTTAAGCATAAAATATACTCCAATCAAAAAAATGCCTTATGCTATCCGCATTCATTATAATGATTTAAATATAATTCTATCCTCTTCACTAATTTGGCTCAGATCATCTTTTATAGATATAGATTTACCATAAATACGTTTTAAGTTATTAATGCTATCAATATCCTCTATTATACTAGCAGTATCATAAAATGAGTAATTGGGTATCTTTAAAATATCTGTACCTATTGGTGTTAATAAAACCCTAGTATAACCCGATTCCCCTTTTACATATAAATATGGAAATACCACCTTATGAGAAATTTTAGAAAATTCCAATCTAGTTTTATATGTGCTATCCTCTAGCATTCCACCAAACACAATTCGATAACGACCAAAACTATAAGAATCTACTAGTTCGGTATGTATCCCATAAAAATTTAAATAAATTATACTAAGTCCCACTAAAAAACATATGGCTAATATTTTATATATTGGAATCCTTATGTTATTCATTATATCTTACCTCATCTGTCTTAAACCCTAATACGATATAGTATCGGAACTTTTATTTATAAATTATGACTTCAATACATACTTAATAAAAAGAAAACCTAAAACATAAAATATTACTACACCAAGATATACATATGGTAATGAGCTTAGCAATTCATCAATTGGAATACCATTTAAAAGACGATATAAAATCTGAACTATAGGAAATAAAATAGCTACGATTATAATACTATAAAATAAAAACTTAAAAACACTTTTCACATTACTACTCCCACAAAACAAAAAACTCTATATAAATACTCTTTTATACTCCACTTTTTACTTCTCTAATATCTCATAAATTTTATAGCTATTAATACCATAAAAAATACAATTAGAAAAACATATTTCATATTAAATAGATTATTAATCTCTTTAAATCCATTTTTCTTAAATGCTTGTATTAACAGCTTTACTTGTTTACGACTTAATATATATAAAATTATATGCAATACTATCCCCGCTAGTATTGCTGCTTTTAGATTTCCTTCGTATCCACCAGTTATCATTGAGCAGATAAAAGCTATATCCATAAGAATAATTGGAATAGTACATATAATAACTCTGTAGATAAAAAATTTGCTATACATTAATCTACACCTATAAAATAGCCCTACAATATCAATGTTTCAATCTAATCAATCATTCAATTACATATCATCCACAATAATATAGCTGTTATGAAATATAAATAATACCGAAAAACCTTTGCATTAGAATAGCTTTTTGAGGATTTAAGTTTAAATGTTGCAATGATCTCAACAATAACTAAGATACCCATATTTACATAGAGTAAACTAAGATAATCAACTAAATCGGGAATAAAAAATGTCTGCACTATAAGAAAGAGGCTGATTGGAACCCCTAAACCTAAGAAAAGACCATATAGATTAGGGGATTTCAACTCCATATCACTTTTTAAAATATAGAGTCTAAACAACCTATATAAATAATAAGCCAAAAGACCTACAGGTAATCCGATTTTATAAATAGACAACGGAATCATTTATTAATACACTCTCTTCTTTAAGCAACACAACTAAAAATTTTAACTCTAATATATCACAATTATTATATAAGTTCATATAATAAAAAGAGGCATTGTATCTAAAATACAATGCCTCTTTTTATTTGTAACCTATGTTTTTCTAATATCTCACAAGTTTTATAGTCATTAACATGATCAAAGATATGATAAAAACCATCTGTTTCGTACTTAGCAGTTCATAGGTCTCGTTAAATGTATTATTCTCAAATGCTTGTATTATCAGTATTTCTTGCTTACTGAATTCTAGGTATATATCTAAATGGCATCCAATTGCCACTAGTATTGCTATTTTGAGATATCCCTTATATATATCCGCTGTCATATCATAGAGCAGAGATATATCAAATAGAGCAAGTAGAATGATACATATAAGAAATTTATGGATAAAAGATTTACTATACATGATTGTATCCCTATAATAAGCTCACTTTTTATTCTAATGAGCTCACTTTTTATTCTAAGGAACTCATCTTTACTTCTAAGCTACACCATCAAAGAATGTAATGACTGTAATTTCTCGTGGGCAGTTGATACGAATTGGGAACCAGTGTCCTGTGCCGTTATTAACGTAGCACACGCTTTGTTCTTCTACGTAGCGACCTTTTGTATATGGTGTACCTGTTGGTACCAACGGCATGCCCATGAATACGATTTGGCCACCGTGGGTATGACCAGAGAGGGTCAATGGAATTTTACGTTCAATGGCTTCTTCAAAGAATTCAGGGTGATGCGCTAATAGGATAACAAAGGCATAGTCTGGAATACCAGATAAAGCCTTATCAATCATAGCTTCACGCTTTTCTTTTTCCCGATCATTGTCATACGCAACACCTGCAATATATACAGGTTGTTTACCGCCCATAATTTGAATATTGCTATTCACAAGAATATTCATCGGTGTATTATGTTTTAGTTCGTCTAATACCTTATTTACATCGTGATGGTATTCGTGATTTCCTAAGATGAAATCTACACCATCAGGAATTTGTTTTGCAAAGGTTGTCAGTCTTTCACAAACTTGAGGCAACCAAGCTAGTTTATCGATTAAATCACCAGTGATAACAACGCGATTAGGCTTTTCTACAAGGGCGAGCTTTAAAATTTCATCAAGATCATCTAAGTCGATGCTTGGCCCTACATGAATATCGCTGAGTTGAACGATTTTATAATCCTTTAACCCAGGCGGTAAGTTCGTATAACCGAAGCTTTCATGAGTAACCTCAATCTCATGTTGACCTATATAGGCAGCATAGCTAGAACCACCAATTGTTGCCAACGGTACCACTGTTGCCGCGGTTCTAAAGAAGGCGCGACGGCCCGTTCTATTTTCCTCTGGCGTTTTGCTCCAAATTTTATTAACCGCCCAGTATAGTAAACCTAGGACGATGAATACAGGAATAGCCAAGAATAGGCCAAAGAGAAAACCGTAACTTTCAGTACGGAATAGATTCATCAACGGATAATACATCGTTCCGTATAGATCCACTTGATTGAGTATATAGTATCGGATGGCAGCGAACCACGCACCGATAATGATTATATAACCCACCCAAGCAGGCCATTTCTTTTTAGGCTTCCACAAATTGAGGAAAAGCGCCCAAAATCCTACCAATCCTATTACAAGGATAGCAGAAAAAATGATATTAAATAGAATTCTCATTCATTGCTCCTACAAATTATTTTGCCATCTCCGTCAATTTACCATGAGGACCTGCCCAAGCATAATCGGCGAACTCGTCGCGCTTGATGAGCATCCAGTCTTTTGGCAATTGCTTTTGGATGTCTCCGATCGTTATATTTTTAGCATCTCCTGCATACGTCAAATTACCGCGAAATGCTTTCATAAACCATTTTCGATGAGAGAAAATATGTGTTATTTCTTTTACCAATACAGGTTGTAAAGCTAGTTCAAAGCCTAGATCCTTAACTAATTCTTCAAGACCTTGTTCCCCTTCGTCAAAGGTAGATACCATTTCCACCGAAGGAAATTCCCACATGGACCGTAACAACCCACGATTCGGGCGTTTATGCAATAGGTAGTAGTCTTCATATTGCAAGATGCCTACAAATAGAGGCACCTCTACAACCTTCGTTTTCTTGATGCGCACAGGTAATTTGTCCGTATCCTTATGTTGATATGCTGCGCACATATTTACAATAGGACATTCCCCACAGCGCGGAGTTTTTGGAATGCACACAGCAGAGCCAAAATCCATCAATGCTTGGTTAAAATCACCAGGTCGATCGTGAGGTAATGTTTCCTCTACAATAGCAGTTATAGCCTTCTTACCTTTAGTGCTCAAAATATCATCAAAGATGCGATATAAACGAGCGTAAATGCGCAGCACATTGCCGTCTACAGCTACCTCTGGTTCGTTGTACGCCATGGATAGCACGGCCCCAGCCGTATAAGATCCTACGCCCTTCAAGGACTCCATAGTCTTGCGGTCACGGGGCACAATACCACCGTAGTTTTCCACGACGTCCTTTACGCCAAGGCGCAAGTTACGAGCACGGCTATAGTAACCAAGCCCCTGCCAAGCGTGAACCACCTCATCCTCAGAGGCCTTTGCTAGGTCCTCTAAAGTTGGGAATAAACGCATCCAATTGTCATAATAGGGCTTCATCGCCTCAATGCGCGTCTGCTGGCTCATCACCTCAGACACCCAAATCTTATAAGGGTCTCCGCAATCGCGCCACGGCAATTCCCGTTTATGCACATCATACCACGCCAACAGCTGTGGCACCCACTTAGGGTTCTTTTTATCAGTCATATTACCTCAAAATATTATAAACTTAGGACTCTAGTACCACGTTCATGACTATAGGCATATTACAACATATATGTTGCAGCCAATAAGGTACAGATTATCCATTAATATACAGATCAATGCGCGCCAAGTGTTCGCTTTCAAGAACGGTGTCCACAGCGGTCAAATCCATCTTATCTACCGCACTATTATCTCGACCAAATACAATGGGCCCTTTTAACTTCTTGCCTTCTAGCAGCATTGGCAACCATTGGCGGTCACCATCCCACATGTGCTCATAGGGAATTTCATCGACCGTTAGCCAATGAGGCTCCATCTCGTCTGTTTCCTCTACATTGCCTGTGAAAGTACGCAAAAAATACACATAACCGACATGTGTTAAGCTTTCATCAAAAGGAAATTGAAAATCAAAAGCAGCCACACATTCTAAGTCTTCTGGGAGACCATGAAGGCCAGATTCCTCAAACAACTCACGGATAGCACAGTCTCGGAAGCTTTCACCAGCCTCGAGTTTACCACCAAATCCATTATATTTATCAGCCCCGAAACCACGTTTCTTACGACCTAGCAATATGCGATTTTGTTCATCAATAGGAAATACGAGCGTCGTCGGTTTCATAAGGCCTCCTCAATCGTTAAAATAATACCCTATTATTATACCATTATTTCATGTACGAATGGGCTAATTATGGTATGATTAAGAGTATAGATTTTCTTATACGGAAGGAGGCACATGATGAATAAACCACTACGATTTAACATCGCACTAGGGCGCACAAAGCCTGTTAATATTCGGAACGAAGAAGTGCACTGCCCCTTCTGTGATCGTTCAAAATTAACGGATATTCTAGATACATCAGGCCATATCATATGGCTCATGAACAAATATCCTGTACTAGATAAAACATGGCCGACGGTTATTATTGAAACGGAAACGGACGAAGGCGAATTTTCCACCTTGCCTGCTGATGAAGCAGCCCGTATTCTCCAATTTGGCCTTGATAAATGGCGCGAAACACGAGAACGGAAAGAGTTCAAATCCGTACTGTTCTTCAAGAACCATGGTTATATGTCCGGTGGTTCCATTCGTCATCCTCACAGCCAAATCATAGGCCTTGAAGATTACGATTACCACGAAGATATTACAGCTCAAAATATGGAAGGCTGGCTCTTGCGCGAAGATCAAGATGTGCGCATCACCTTGTCCACGCAGCCTATCATTGGATTCTTTGAGTACAATATTCGCTTCAAGCCAGATGCACCGGTTCGCTCCGTTGCATTGCGTTTACAACAGGTATTGCGTTATGTATTGCGCAGCATCGCTAATTATAGCCAGTCCTATAACTATTTTGTATATAATCTTGAGGACGGCTACGACTATATCAAGGTAGTAGCCCGTTATGTCACAACACCACTTTACGTGGGTTACAAAATTCCTCAAACTTGCGACGAGGAACGAGCTGCAAAAATCATTCAAGACATTGCGCCGTACTTCCACGCCTCTAAATAGTTTAATATACAAATTGTATCTAAATAATTTTGATGATATATTTGAAAGGATGTTTATGAAAGTATTTGCCATCGGCGACCTCCATCTATCTGGCAATCCTCCGACGAAGCCGATGGATATTTTTGGTCCTCACTGGGATAATCACTGGAGCCGCATCAAAGAAGATTGGATTTCCCGTGTAACAGATGATGACATCGTCTTTCTCGTAGGTGACATGAGTTGGGCCCTTCGCCTTGATGAAGCAGCTTGCGATTTACAAGAAATTGCATCCATGCCCGGCAAAAAATATATGATTCGCGGTAACCACGACTACTGGTGGGCCTCTGCTAACAAGATGAGAAACCTCATGGGTGATGCTATCACCTTTTTACAAGGCCATGGTACAGCAGAACTCATTCAAACAGAAGAAGGCCCTCGCATTATTGCCTTTGGTGGAACACGGGCCTACCTCTGTCCTGGAGACTCCCATTTCACACCAGAAACAGACCAATCCATTTACGATAGAGAACTGATGCGTACCGAAGCAGCATTGCTAGAAATGAATAAAGCTGTAGACATACTAAGAGAAGAAATTACTGCTGAAGCAAAGGTTGATATAACAAATCTTAATAAAGCTGATACAACAGATTCTGATAAGGCCTATCTATCAGCAATAGATATAGACAACATACCAGTAACAAAAATCTTATTGTTACACTACCCTCCATTTAACGAGTCCAATGCCCCTTCTGGTTTCACGGACCTTATGGAGCAATACAAAGTAGATACATGTATCTTTGGACATTTACACGATCAAATATCCTTTAAGCGCATTCCAAAGGAGTTTGGCTCCACAAAATTAGAGCTAGTATCTGCAGACTATCTAGACTTTAGACTGAAAGAAATTATGTAAGGAGAGACCATGAGTCGCATTCATAAAGAACATTTACAAGCGGGCTATATTTTTGGCGATACTATTAACCAAGAATATATTTACTTGCCCTCTGGTGAGGTAGGTACTGACCATCCATTGGCAGTTCTGGAAACACCGACAAAGCGTGAAGATATCACGTTGGACGAAGCAGTCCACATGATTGACACATTAACACTAAAACGTTGTAGCCATCCTACACTAGGGAAAAAATCATTTTAATAGAAAAAGGGGTTACAACTAAATGCGGTGATAACGCATTAATTGTAACCCCTTTAAAATGTGAAACCATCAAGAAAATTAGATGGTTATAGGACAAATTAGATTTGTATAATCTTAGTCTTTCTTAATATTTTATATGCATTTCCTATTTAAAATAATATCCGTCTAAACGCATATATACAGACAGCAATGAACATTAACATCGAAAATATAGCAATAAGTCCACGCCTATAATATAAGCTATCTCGTTTTTGAAAATAGCCTGTACACAGTGTAATCAGTGTAAAAATAGTCCAAATACTTCCATAATTTACAATTACTTTATAATCCCTATCAATTATAATTTTAAGAATTAGTAATATTAAGCTTATAAGAGAAATAATAGATAAATATTTTGTTAAACTACCAAAAACTCTATGTTTTTTTATATATTCATACTCTTCATTAATAGCAGTTTTACGAATTTCAAGTTTATATAAGGCTATACCAGAAATTATAGATGCCAAAATAAATATATTTCCTAATATTATAATCTTACTCATTTTTCACCTTATTTTTCCACTTAAGCTGGTAGATATCTACCAGCTTTTTGTATAGACTTATATAGTTTTTAGATGTTCCATAAAAGGATTATCCTAAGAATCCACCATGGCCCATACGAATACAATCCTCTTTTGTGATTTCATCGTTTGCTACGAGGCGTGGCAAGATTTCATCAAATGCCGTTGGTTTGCTAAATAATACGCCACCTGGAACGCCAAGAATCGGTGTACCATCAGCACAATAAGCAATACAAACCATAGAACCTGGCAATACAGGTAATCCGTATGTTACTACGCGATCTGCATAACGTTTAATGGCCCCTGGTGTTAAATCGTCAGGGTCAACGCTCATGCCGCCGGTACAGAAAATAATGTCGGCGCCAGCTGCTTTTACCTTATCAATAGCCGCTACGATATCGTCTGTATTGTCCGTTACGATTTCATGAGCTACTTTATTTACACCAAATTCTGCACAACGTTCCTCAATGATTGGGGTGAAAGCATCTTTAATACGGCCTTCAAATACTTCGGAACCTGTAGTAACAATGCCCATTGTTTTGCGTACGAATGGTTTTACATTAAGTAAAGGCTTGCCATTAGCAATTTTCTTCGCATCCTCTACTTGTTGTTCCTCTAATAACAATGGAATACAACGCATGCCCGCTAATTTATCGCCTGCTTTCACAGGTGTATTATTAAATCTCGTTACGATAGTAAGCTCGCCAATGCTATTAATAGCGTGTAGTCGCTCTACGTCAACTTTAAAGAGACCGTCTACGTCTGCAATAGCTTCGATTTTGCCTTGCGCCATAGGTCCATCGTGCATATTTTCGCCACCTGCCATATTGTACAAAGCACGTGCCACGTCCTCTTCGTGCAAGAATCCTTCATCCTCAGGTTCCATCACAAAGATATGCTCTTTACCAAGGTCTAGTAATTTCGGAATATCCTCTTCCGTAATAACATGGCCACGACGGAATGGCGTATCTTTCACCTCTCCTATGACAATGCGTACTAAATCATGTATTAATGCATGCCCTACGGCATCTTGTGTTCTAATGGATTTCATAATATCTCCCTTTATAATCTAGAATTCTGTGTAATGTATTAGACCCAAAACTGTATTCAAACTTTAAATGCTGAATTCTATACAATGTATGTTATAACAACAAAATATACCTAATCCTATTCTGAATTTCTTGCAAATTAGTTTATAAATATCTTCCAAATAAGACCTAAATAGTCTTATGTATTAATCATATAAAAATAGCTTTATATATGCTGTAACTCAAGTCACCTTATTCGGTAAGATCAGATTGCACCGAGTATACGCGCAAGTAGTACACCAATCCAGCAAAGGATTAAGCCCCCTACAACTTGTACAAAGCCATAGAATAAGGCTTGTACATAGGACTCAGCCATCATGAGTTGTAACATTTCAAAGGCAAAGGTTGAAAATGTTGTAAATGCACCGAGTCCACCAACAACGAGGAAAAATCTCGCCAACTGCGATAAATCTGGCTTTTGCATATATAGACCTAGTACAAGGCCAATAATAAGGCAACCAATGAGGTTTACTACAACCGTTCCATATGGAAAGGAACTCACCTTTGTCATAACCCATTCGCCAAGAGCCATGCGACACAACGCACCAACTGCGCCACCAATGGCAACTGCAATGTATTTTTCCATATTGCCTCCTATACTTACAGTAGTATCCTACGATTTTCACAATCCGTGTAATTATCTGAAATAACCGATAAATATCTAGTTTTCTATATTAGTCAACGACCAACAGTCTCAGTATACTATATTTAGAGAGCAGGGAAAAGAAAGGAATCCCTATGAAACCTGCAACAACACCGTTAACTGAGCTGCGAATAAATACCTACGAAGACCCATTTTTACAACATCAATATGTGTGTTTAGGTCATAAAATTGCCAGCATTCGTATATCTCTAAATATGTCCCAACACGAGCTAGCACGCCACGTTGGTATTAGCCGCAGTTATTTGAGCAAGCTAGAGTGTGGCACAGGCATATCCGGCATGTCTTTAGAAATTTTATTTAAAATCGCTCAAGCATTCCAAATTGATGTAGCTCAGCTTGTAAGGTTGCGTATCATAGATTATAAAAGTTGCAATGCTCATCTTACGTCACACTATAAACGATTAGAATTTCTAAGTCATACGAGGAACAGCGCGCTAACTAAAGTTAAGCCAAAGCTAAGTTAAGCTAATCAAATACAGTATTAACGCTCGTACAGAAAAAGCCCCGCCAACGGCGGAGCCTTTCATAAAGCATGCCAACAATAGGCATTATACTTCATTAAGTTTTTTGTGTTGCACTTCAGCATTTGCTTTTTTGAAGATAAATGCATTATTAATATGCTGACGCATAGCAGTTTCTGCTGCCACTTCATCATGACGCTCAATAGCATCTACGATATGATCATGTTCATCGTCGCAATCATGAGTACGCACTGCATTAAAAGAGCTAATGTACATGTCGCGATTAACGCGTTCACGGAAGCTCGCTAAGTATTCTACAACGCGTTCATTACCAGAATAATAAGCAATCATAGTATGGAAACGACTGTTTACTTCAACGCGTTCTGTAGCTTCTTCAATTTCATGCATTTCTTTACAAATTTCACGCAACTCTTTAATTTGTTCATCAGTGGCATGACGGGCACAAAGTCGTGCACCAAGGCCTTCCATTACTTCACGCACTTGATACAATGCAATAATCTCTTCAGGAGTATCCGCCTTTACAGTAACACCCTTCCAAGGAACAATAACTACGAGATTATCTTTAGCCAATTTACGGAATGCTTCGCGAACAGGTGTAGCACTCACTTGCAATTGTTCTGCAATTTTTACTTCGTTAAGCTTTTCTTGTGGCATCAATTCGCCTGTTAAGATAGCTGTTTTTAATGTTAAATAAACTTGTTCACTAAGTGGTAATCTTTCAATGGAGTCCACAGCGGACAATTTGTATTTATCTTTAGAATCTTGTCGTCCCATTAATATCTCCTAATCTTATATCCCGTCAACTCATTCGTACTTTCAAAGAACGGCTAAAATGAGTATAATATATTGTACGATATATTTTGTATTTTGAATAAATATGTTATATGTGGTTTAATGCATATAATATAATTATAGAGCTCACATCTAAGACTGTCAATTTAACGATAGATAATAGCTATATCTCATTTTTGAAAGTAAGGAAGTTGTACCATGAGCCGTTGTTTAGTTATCATAAATCCTGTATCAGGTGGCGGTGCGGCACGTCGCTATGCCCTCGATTTACAATGGAAATTGAGCACCTTGTTTGAAACGATTGAGGTCAAATTCACTACTGGTGAAGGCGATGCTACACGTTTCGCAAAAGATGCTTGCGAACGCGGATTCGATGCTGTATTCTGCATGGGCGGTGACGGCACCGTAAATGAAACCGTTAACGGTATTGCCCAAGGTGGCTTTAAATCTACCTTTGGTTTCATTCCTGTTGGTACTGTAAACGATATGTCTCGTGCCCTTGGTATTCATCAGAATCCAACACAGGCGATCAAACGTATTGATATCAATCAAACACGTACCATTGATATCGGTCGTTGTAACAACAAATATTTCTGCAATAATATCGCAGCCGGTGTTATTCCAAAGGTAATCGAAGAGGTTACCCCAAAGGAAAAAAGCATTTTGGGCCCTCTAGCCTACTTCTTACGCGCAGGGCAAGCCTTATTTACAACAAAGGACTACACATACCGCATCAAAACAGAGAATGACGATTTTATCTGTAAATCTCCACTCGTTCTTGCATTGCTCACCAATGTAGTATCTAGCTTTGAACGCTTCATGCCGGAAGCATCTGTAGATGATGGTTATATGCGCATCATAATATTCAAGGAATACTTCATCCTCGATATACTCAGCGTATTGCCACTTATCATTAGTGGTGCCATCTACAACTCCCGTTATACAACAACACTAACTGTGAAAAAGGCTCATATTGAGTTATTATCTAATATCGGTGATTTACCTACTAATATGGATGGCGACCAAGGCCCATCCATGCCAGTAGATATCGAAGTATTGCCACGGGTTCTAAAAGTATTTGCCCCAGCAAAACACAAAAAGAAAAAGGCTTTGAATTTGCCTATACTACCACATATCTAATAAATTGTAGAGAAATCTACAGGACAAAACTATATAACAATCTATAACATAAAAGCTCTCTATTCAAGAATAGAGAGCTTTTTTATGTTCATTACCTTATAGGAAATACCTACCTAGTCCCTGCATATTTCTCATGCATAGCACTAAGTTAAGCACATACTTACAAGGCTAGTCTATGATGATAGCATCATGCAAACGGAAGCTATAGATATAAGATGCTTTCACAGGCATCCCTGTCAATCGCTGTAATGCCTCTTTATAGAGATCCATTTGTATTTTATAACGCTTGATGAGGTCTCCCCCAGATTTGACGCGATCCGTCTTGTAATCTACAAGAACCCACTCACCATTTTCTTCAAAGGCAGTATCGATAATACCTTGGAGGAATAGATTTTCGCCGTCCTCTAAGGTATCGTATACGCGTTTTCCTTCAAAAAGCATACTGAACGGCAATTCACGTTCGATGCGCTTCGCATTGATAAGACGCTTCCCAAGGTCAGAACTAAAGAATTTATAGAGGCTTGTATCGCTCAATAAATTTCGTTCTTCCTCTGTGAAAGTCCCTTTCGTTACGAGTGCATCAAGCTCTTTCGTTAAAGAAGCTTGAGTATACTGTGCAAGAGGAAGCCATTGCATCGCCTCATGCATCAAGGTACCCCATTGAGCCCCTGTCAACACATCCTCTTCGGACTGCAATGCTTGCGGCTTACGACCAAATACAGAATTCGCTAAATCATCAGCATTACGAACATCTAGCTTAATGGCTTGACCTAAGATTGCATCTGAAACGGCTCGTTTAGCCCCTGTATCGACCGTTACAATTGGTTCGTTTAGGGTATCAATAGTGCCTGCTTCAAGTTCCCGTTCTTGGAATCGTCGTTTTAATTCACTGACGGAAATCTTAGCCGTGCGCCGCGTAGCATCGCTGTACGGATAGGTATAGTTGAATCGGTCTTCGATTTCCTGTGGCAATTCTACATCATTAACTGCTTTCAACTCGCATACCTTATTGATGGTAGTTTCATCGATATCTGCCTTGTAATCGAGGTCACCATAGAGAGAGCCATCATGAATTTCCACCTTGATGCGACATTTTTTATCTGGTAAGTCAAAATAGGTCGGTCCTTCGTACTCAATGGCTACGCGCAATGGGTTACCACCGTCCAAATGACGAGTAAAGCCCATAATGAGCCAATCTAAGTACGTATTGGCTTGGGTGATAATATCCGTCGGCAATTGTTGACCTTCTACTGACGCTGCATTTTTAATGAGTTCACCTAAGGTACTCAACTTACCTTTAGCATTTTTAAAGCCTTTAAAATGACCTGTCATAATCAGCTTATCTCGTGCCCGTGTTAAGGCTACGTATAGAATCCGTTCTTCCTCTGCTTTGAGGGCCGCTTCCTTTACATCTTTTATATAGAACCACGGCATAGTTGGGAAGGATACCCGAATATCTGGGAAATATCCCTTAAGACCAAGTCCTGCATTCTTATCGATGAGGAGTTCTGAACGAAGGTCCATCATGTTGAATCCCTTTTGCACCCCGGATAAGAATACTACAGGAAACTCAAGGCCCTTACTCTTGTGGATGGTCATGAGGCGTACTACATTATCCGCTTCGCTTACCACATTAGCTAGGGGCATATCTTGGTTACTATCGCGCAAGCTTTCCACAAAGCGTAAAAATCTAAAGAGTCCACGGAAGCCAGAGGCCTCATAGCCTTTTGCTCTGTCGTATAAGGCAAGCACATTCGCACGGCGCACGAGACCATTCGGCATGGCACCTACATAGTTAACATAGTCTTGAGATTCGTAAATATCCCATAGCAAATCTGTTACACCGTGACGGCGCGACAAGGTGCGCCACCGCTCCATATGGTCAATAAAAGCTAATAAACGCTCATCTTGAGCCTCTTCAGCATAGGCTGGCATGAGAGACCACAGAGAACCCTCACCAGATAGGCGCAGTGCACCTAGTTCGTTTGCATCAAGCCCTACGAGGCCAGAGTGCAATACCGCCGCCATCGGCAAGTCTTGCTCCGGATTATCTATGATGGATAACAATGCTAGTAAGAGCTGAATTTCTTGTGCTTCAAAGTAACCATCTCGTTCGTTTACCACCGCAGGGATACCCGCTTGGCGCATGGCCTCTACGGCACGGGTCCCCCAACCAGCCAAGGATCTGCGCAAAATAGCAAAGTCACGCCATTCGATTTGACGGAACGTACCATCTGGATTTTGCACCTTTTTCTTAGCACCGTGGATTTCCTTAATCTTTTGAATGATGAAATCTAGCTCACGCTCGTTGTTTTCAGGGTCACCCCCTTCGTCCTCGTCGCTTTCACTAGCACTGAGGGTATCCTTACTCACATCGAGGAGCTGCAATTCCACGTCTCCTCCAATCCAATCCTCCGGTGCATCCTCAACGATTCGGCCAGGAATAAGGGATTCCGCCTCTGTATAATTGAGCTCCGCTGCCTCTTCTGTCATAATTTGGTAGAAGAAGAAGTTCGTAGCGGCCAAAATATTTTCGTGAGACCGGAAGTTCTTTGCTAGGTCGATACGGCGTTCTACCGCATCAGTACCGCCGTAGGTATTGTATTTCTCCATAAATAGAGAACTGTCCGCCATACGGAAGCTATAAATCGCTTGTTTCACATCCCCTACGTAGAACCGATTATCGACGCGAGAAATCAAATTGATAATCGTCTCTTGCACGCCGTTCGTATCTTGGTATTCGTCGACCATGATTTCCTTGAAAGTATCTTGCAGTTCCTTCGCTACATCAGACGGCTGAGGATCATCCTCTGTGCCCGGCTCAACAAGAAGAGCTAAACATAGATGCTCCAAGTCACTAAAGTCCATGATACCTTGCTCTTGTTTCATATCCCGATACGCCTTATGGAACGCAATCGTGAGCTCTACTAAACCTTCGATGATTGGATATTGAGCCTTGAACTGCTCTTGTAAGGTAGCTTCCGGCACTGTGAATACAGCAGCTTGCATCGCTTTAAGGTCATCTTTATTTTGGGAACCTAAAGATTTAAACTCTGCTTGTAAACTAGGGTCAACCTCTTCTCCAAGTTTATTAAAGCGGTCTTTTATAAAGGTATCCGTATGTTTACAAGCTCCCCCCATATCGTCCCAAGTTTCAGCCCCTGAAAGCATGCTTAGTGCGGCTAGTTGGTTATCATAAATATTTTGCCATTTATGAGGCCCTACTGGATCGAGCAAGATTTGTTCCATCCGTTCTAAGCGCTCGCGAATACGGTCAATAACAGCTACATGTTGATCCCACATATATTGGCCCCATAGGGTCTCACTGGGATTTACAGTCATGGCCTCTTTATAAGGCTCTAAGGCTTTTCGTAACCAACCGTCAGAATTAGCAAGAGACATAGCGTAGTTATATAAAGACATAATCTTCGCCGTTAAGCCTGCATCCGATTTATCATCACTGAAGAAATCCGCTAATTCATAGATATTATAAAGGCCTTCTTCGTAAGATTTAGTCAATAAATCAGCTAATACCTCTTGTTGTAACAATGCCATTTCTGCTTCGTTACCGATGCGAGCAGTAGGGTTAATATCGAGCTTGTAAAAGTAAGACCGAATCACCCATTGGCAGAATGAGTGCAATGTAGAAATATGAGCAGATGGCAACAGATTAAGCTGTCGTTCAAGGCGCTCTTGCATGGCTGCATCCTCGGTGGATTCCATGGCTTTCGCCAAAGCAAGACCAATACGAGCGCTCATCTCTTGAGCTGCCGCCTTCGTAAAGGTTACAACCATGAGCTCTTGAACGGATAACGGGTTATCCATGTCTTTAAGACGCGTAATAATACGCTCTACAAGAACTGCCGTTTTACCTGAACCGGCCGCAGCCGCTACTAGTAAGGTTTGATTATCTAAGGACGAGTCCTTAGGAGCTATGATAGCAGACTCCTGCTCTGGCGTCCATTTAACACCCATGGTTTTCACCTCCTTCGTTACTATTATTTCTATCGCTACTGTTATTTCCGTCGTTTAGAGCCTCTTTCATCCGTTCTAACGCATCAGCTTCGGACAGTTTAGACAAATAATTATATCGATTTCGACTAGAGTCAAAACGGCATACAGTATTGTAATCACAGTATGTACAAGGTCTATTCTTATTTAACTGGTAAGGTTGAATTGGGAATTGACCGTCCCCAATATGGCGGCCGATGTCAGCCATTACATGATTGGTGTAGCGGCACATCACATCAAATTCACCTGGATTCTTAACCTTGCGCAAATCATTCCTAGAAATGGTTTGATCTTTCGTCGTTGCAATTGGCACATATGGGCCTTGTTTAAGACCATAGGATAAGAACTTATTATCAATATGCGTCAACAACTCAACATCGTCTGAGAAGTACCCACTATTTCTCCACGCGTCGCTTTCCTTAGCTAAAGATACTGCATCTTCATAAGATATAGGAGCATCGGCAGGAATTTTAGGGTTCTTCACATAGGAATACACCACAGCCGCGGGAGCTATAGATTCGCCTCGGGTTTTACCGTAAGCAGATTCTAACGCCAATAGATAGGTCATAAGCTGCAGTTTAAGGCCATAGTATACATCTTGCGCCGTTACGTGTGCGCCGCCCGACTTGTAGTCAATAACCATGCCATAGGTTTGACCATCCCTTGTATATTCATCGATACGGTCAATTTGACCGATGAGGCGTAAATAACGGTCTTCTCCAAGTGGTACCCGAATTGGATCCCAGCCTCCTTGACGGCCAAAATCTTGCTCTAAGTATTTCGTATCAAAATCACTGCGCTTCGACCACTCCACAAGGCGGTCTACCGTCACATGTAATGTTCGTTGTACACGCTGCTCGATTGCCTTTTGGTAGGCATCACTCGTTTCCTCGCCGCCCTGATTTTCTTGTAAAATTTCTTCCGCTACGGAGCGGCACAAATTTTGTTGATCCTCTTCGTTAAGGTCACGCCATTGTTTATTATGATCTAATAGATAATTACCTAAACGCTCTAAGTTAGCGTGAAGGAATGTACCGATTTCAGGGGCTCCAAAGGAGCGCACCCGACGCGGTTCTAGTTTTAAACCATATTGAGCATAGAACTTGAACGGACATTGCTGATATCTCTCTAGACGCGTTACAGAACCAGACATATAGCCTTTAGATAGGAACAATCCATTCACTAAATCCTTTGTAATGACAGGTACATCATTATTATCTCGAATACCACGAGACACCTCACCTAAACGAGGACGGTAGGTGTCGCTTTCACGAGCCCAGTTATAGAGGCCCCACCACAATGGATTGACCTCATGCCCACTAAAGAGGGCGCCCCAGCGCTCAGACAATAGGGACAAACTCTGTAAAGGTCTCCATACATAATCCGACTCAGTATCAGGTGTAATGGAGAGTGGAATATCTACCGCCTTATCTACATAACCAAGGGATTCTAGTCGTTTCACCACGAGGGATGGCTCAAGACCGGTTCCATCTTCGCCAGAACTTGCATAGGACAGCGTCAAGGAATCGGATGCTCGCGTCATAGCTAGGTATAATAGGAAATTCTCGTTGAAAGCCTTCGGCAAAGCACCTTCAGCAAGGGTAATACCTGCATCGGCTAACTCTTGGCGTTCCTTATCCTTAATAAGACCTTCATCGCCCATGCTTTGTGGGAATATGCCTTGATTGAGGCCCATGACGAATACCTTAGGCCACCATTGGCTATAACCACGTTCGATGGTGGTGATTACCACATGATCTAAGGACGGAGGAATCATAGAATAATTTACATCGCTCAATCCTTCTTCGAGGAGCAACATCATCTCATCTAGGGTCAACACTTCATCCTTCATGACCATAGAGATTTCATCTATAAAAGAAATAACAGCATTGTACATCTGTTCATGGCTGGCTTTCGACTCTTGATCCCCCACCGTTTCTGCATCTTTTGCCCATTCATAGAGACGCTCAGGCACTTGCAATGTTTCTAACAAACCATACAGCTGCGCCCCCCAATCAGCGCCCGTATGACCTTCGCTATGAGCGGCAAAGTCAAACCATGGGGATAGAATGTCCATAATGGTTTGCCTTGCTTTGTTAACACGAGCTCTACGCGGTGCATCTGAATGACTTTCTTCATTTTGCCCTTCATGAAAGCCTCGTAAATAGGGCCAGCTTTCACGTTCCCATTTATAATGGTCGATACCAAACTCGAGTACGTAATTTTCTAATTCATCTACGGCCTCACGGGAAAGAGGCATCAAGTCTGTTTTAAGCAATAAGAACATGCTGTCTCGACTGTAACTATGGCGCACAATATCAAAGAGTGCCGTCAACAACTCGCCTAATGGA
The DNA here is from genome assembly GCF_041431445.1 of Veillonella sp. 20925_1_51. Classification (NCBI taxonomy): domain Bacteria; kingdom Bacillati; phylum Bacillota; class Negativicutes; order Veillonellales; family Veillonellaceae; genus Veillonella; species Veillonella sp. 20925_1_51. Next base: position 161,302 of record NZ_JAPVXT010000003.1, on the reverse strand, counting down.
TGATTTTTCATAGGCCGCTGACGGTCGATAAAATGCGGAATACCATAACGACCGAAGACCTTCTCTAAGGTATCTCCATAAGTTTCCGACTCGCGAAGCATAATACACACATCGCGGTATCGAGCCTCTGGAGAAGATTCTACATAAGCTAAAATACGACGTGCTACTGCATCTGCTTCTCGTTCTCGGTTGTAACCACGTATGAGTGGAATAGTAGTATCAATAGAATTTTGCTTACTAGGACTAGTAAAGTAATTAGATTCTAATTCTTGTACGATTTGAGGGCCCCGTTTCCCGTCAAAACCAACCCAATTAATACTAGAACCATAACGAGCCAGTAAGGTATCGTATATTTCTAAAGGACGGCTAAAGAGGTGTTCCCCTCGACGTGCTAGGTTTAATGCCTTTGGATCCATTGGCAAGTCGATGGTAATAACTGCTTCCTTAGCCAAATCAAACAAGGTATAAATCAACTCGTAGTGTGTAGGTGTAAACCAATGAAAACCATCGATAAAGACATGGCTATTTTCCATCAGAGGAGATTGGGGCAAAGCCTCAACAATTTCCATAATTGGATCGATGTCGCGCTCCCCATGACGACTGATTTCCTCCTCATAGGCAGCCATACAAATGGCAAGTTCGCGCAATTTCTTTTGTAATACTTTATTTTTAACAGACTGTGCCCCACGTGCAAGGTCATTAGGACCGACGCGGAATGCACGAAACTCAGAAAAGAGCTGTTGCAATACAGAAGAAAACTCAGGACGTTTAGTAGCCTGTTCTAATAGGCCTAGTTCCTTTTGTTTCCGCTTCATAACAAGGCGCAACAACATAGACCGGCCAAAGCTAGATAAGCTTGATTGACCGGCCCCTTTGGACCCTATGGATTGATATACTTGGTAACCCAAACGGCCAAAACCTACGACGCGAACCGTAGTAAAGCCTTTTTCAGGCATAAATTCTGCCAGCTCTCGCTCTACCCTATACGTAGCTGGCTCAGGAACGAGTAAGATTATGGGTTCCCCTGGACAATCGGTCATGACTTGACGTATCCGTTCATATACGGCACGTGTCTTGCCTGATCCTGCTCGTCCATAATAGACGCTAATACTCATGAGACCTCCCTAGTGAAACTTTCACCATCTCAATTTATATAATTCACAAATTTCATCTTATTTATATATTTCTTGTTCTTAGGTATAGCCTAAAACTATTTTTTTCGATATAATATATTACTATACATAAGTATTATTATATAGTAATATGACATTCTGTGCTTAATTCTGGGGTAAATTTAAGCTAATTGTACAATATTTGACTCATCTGATTATATTTGTTTATAATTAAGAAAAAAATTTATATTTTATTTACAATTAACAGAATTTCATATATAATACATTTTAGTATTTGTGTTATTTGTAAAATCATGTATTTAGGAGTGAACTATTATGAACAAAAAACATTTAGCAGCTGCTTTCGCAGTATTTGCAGCTACAACTATGTCTTTCTCTGCTTTCGCAGCATCTGTTGATGCTAATGCACGTGCTTACGAACGCGCTGCAGCTGAGCAATATACTTACGCTGCACCTCAAGCAGCTACACCAGCGTACCAATCTGGTTATGTAACAAGCGCACCACGCCCTGGTTACAAACCATTACCAGCGGTACCTTACACAGCAGGTGACATGGCTCAACAAATGCCTGTATCTAAAGAATTAGGCGATCCAATTTTCGTAGCGCCTCAAACAACAGCTGTAGGTCTTCAAATCATGGATCCTATCGCACCTAGCTACCAACCTGTATACCAAGAAACTGTAACTGCTGTAACAGCTAATGGCAACGGCAGTGCATACGTTTCCCGTTATAAAACTAACCAATTAAACGCATTCGACTTGTTGTTGAACGGCAAATCTTACACTTACGACTTGCCTGCATACACTAACGGCTACCAAGTGAAAACTGCTAGCTCCTACAACCGTGCTGGCGACGGCGTTGCAAATGTATTCTCTACAAACGTAATCACTGAAGCAGTTGTAAACAACAACTCCTTACGCATCACTGTTAACATGACTCAACCAACAGCTGTAGCAGCTGCTAAATTGCGTTCCATGCAACAAACTGGTCAAGTAGCAGGCGGTGAAGTAGCTGCATTGTTCGCTTACAATGAAAGCTATGATGGTGTAAAACAAGCTGCTCAATATGACGTATTCAACAACGGCAACCGTTACATCGTTGTTAAATCTGGTGCTGTAACTGTTCCAAACGGTGCACAACACCCTTACGCAACTGCATTGTTCGCAGTAACTGACGACACTGTAGCAGCTGTAACAGTATCTGGCAACACTGCTGATGCTTACGATTTAGTTAAAGGTACTGCATACGCAATTGCACAATCTGCTCGCGTATCTAACGCACGTACTCGCTAATTCTAACTATAATTCGTTACGAATTAACTATAACGTGAAGGCTATAAACTTTCACACATGAAGACTATATAAATCACCAAAGCCCCGAATGAGATATCTCATTCGGGGCTTTTTTATGCATCTTACCAATTGAATTCTTAGATTTATTTTTTACGATAATCTTGTAAATACTTCTAACGCTTTATAAGCCATCAAACGATAGCCTCGTGCATTAGGATGTACTTCACCGGCAAAGACAATTTGACCGATTTGATCTGCTTCGTATAATGATGTATAAAAGTCTATAACCTTCAAATCATGCTCTTTAGCATAGGCTTTCAGTTGTTCATTGACCTCTCGCACCACAATGTCGAGTCCATCCATATCACTATCGATTTGTGTTTCTAAACCAATAATAACCTTCCCCTTTGTGCTCGCTACTTCAATAGCTTTCACCAAGGTCTTGAACACATATGTACTATCTCGACCTTGCAAAATATCATTAGTACCACACATTAAGAAGATATGACGCGTGGAATCAGCTACAGCTGTAGGTAGCCATTTTTCAATGTTATAAATCATGCCCTGAACGGAGCAGCCGTCTTCACCATAATTTGTAAAATGTACACCCTCTATAGATGCATCACAAATTTCAACCCAACCTTGGCCATAAGGCACATCATAACCGCGGGTGATGCTATCGCCAAAACAGATAATTTCCATATCTAGACCTCCTATACTATGCATTAATCATATAACAAAATGACAATTATATACAATATACATACTATGGATTTTTATATGCATTTTTTATAGAATTACATGTTTGACTATGGTATACTAATTCCACATAAGAGAGGTCAAAGATGAGAAAACTATATCCCTTTTTAATACTAGCATTAGCAACATTACAATCAGCTAGTGCGATTTCACAATATGAATTAGAGAACAAGCCTACTCAATACCAAGTTGCTTATAATAGCCCTTCGGAGACTGTGTATATCGACTTAAGTACACTTAGCCTAGCACAGTCAGGTCCTACATATAGTACGCTTCACGCTCGTACAATTAGTCTCTATAAAAAGCAAAATATTATTGCTGATTATTCAACTAATTATACATACCATCGTGGTAATACATCTAAAGATATTTATCTTATGGATTGGCATGTAACACCGGCGAAATTCTACCAAGTAAATGGCGCACCTATAGGAACTGCTAATAATCAGCGTTCTGTTCTATCTACAGGTGCTCACGTCGCTACAAAGGGTTCTCCTATAGCTGAAATAGGGCAATTTATTTTACATAATGCATTGGAATTAGAGCGTATTACCTATACATCTAAGAACCCATACGTACCACCTCGTCCATATAAACCATTAAGTACACCGGCTCCAACAGAAGGTAGGCCATTATTTGGAGTTCAGCCACCAGAAGGTATCTATAAACCGCTAAACCAATTAGAATCTCCTTATACATCTAATCAACCACGGCTATTTCCTTCTAAATTAGGTATGTATGGACCCGTTCCGCCACCACCGCCTCAAGGGCCTCGACCTAGTGATTGGATTCTCGACATTCAAAATCAGGACATGCCCGATCCCAATACACCTATGAGTGATTGGAGACCGCAACCGGATTATCACGCACCGCAAAAGCCATAATCAAAAAATATAGTTACTCGTAACGTATAAAAAGAGACTGAACTGTCCCCAAATGAACTGCACCCCAAAAATTGTGTCCAATTTTTGGGGTGCAGTTCATTTGGGAGAGCTAATTCAGTCTCTTTTGTTTCATATTTTATTTCCATACAATCAGCGGAACCTATTGTATAATGCTTTCACATTATTTAAGACGTACAAAGAACAATGCAATAGCACCGATAACTGGTGCAATGGCAAGGGTCATCAATGCAGATTGATAACTGCCTGTAGCTGTTAACATGCTACCTAAAATCATAGGTGCCAACATAACGCCGATCTGATTAAACAAGTTTACAAAGCCTGCAGTTGTACCGCGTAAATGAGGTGCTGCAGATTGAATTACGAGAGCATTTGTTAAAGCACTATGCATGAAAGCACCAATACCAAGAATTGGACCTGTTATAAAGAGCATATCTGGATTTGTGGTGCTCGCAAAGAGGATCAATGCTGGTGCAAATAAGAACATAACAAGCGCCACCAAATGGTTCTTCTTAATCGGTAAGATATCAGACAAAATACCGATAGTCGGTTTCGCAATAAGCGCGGCTAAACCAAAGGCAGACATTACATGACCTGCATAGATGGCATTAACGCCGAGCTGTTTAACCATGTACAAGTTTGACCATTGAGCCACCGCCCAGGTAGCACCGGTTGCAAAGAAGCCTGCAAAGGCAAGACAACAAATGTTGCGATTCTTCAGAACATGTAACAAGTTTTCCTTTAAAGAAGTCTTTTCCCCTATATGAGCAGATGCAGCACTCACCTCTGCTTCCCGTTGAGCTAAGATATCAGCACTTGGCTTACGAACCGTAAAGTAGCTAAGAATAAAAACAAGGATTGGTAATACTGCTGTCAAAAGGAATGCATTTTGCCAACCATAGTTAGTTGCCACATATGGTGCATAAAGGTTTACAGTAGTCAATCCAAGGGATGTGCAGGACATGAAGATGCCTACGGCTGCACCACGTTGATTAGGCCCGAAGTAATCCCCAATAGCACTTAAACAAGATGCTTGTACCGGACCAGATACAATACCTAATAAGAAACGTAATACCCATCCATAGGTATAATTATCTATAGTACTCATCAATGCCGTAATAACTGCCATGGCAAGTAAGCTTACCAAAATGGTGTAACGATAACCAATGCGATCCGCTAAGATACCACCTGGTAGAACCATGATAGCATAGCCCATATAAAAGGCGGATAAATAAGCCGTACCCATTTGAGGAGTAAAACTCAAGGCCTCATTAACGATAGGCATCAAGGACGCCCAAGATAAACGCATAACAAAGCTAATCAAAAATGTTAGCCACACGCTAACAAGAATTAAAATCTGAGTTCGTGAGAAACTAAGTCGATTCATACGAGCTCCTTTCTACAGAAAAATAACATATAAAGATATCATACTATAAATACAGGATATTTTACAAACTTCAAAGATTCTTAAAATCCCCATCACAGCTTCTCAATTACCAATCTGCTATAATTGCACATAATATATACCTAGCTTTTAGTCTACATTCTTGACAAATAAATTTATATCACCTATCTTAAAATAAAAGTAGGATTATTGGTCTGACTACCTGTACCTTTATGTACAGCAGCAATAATCCTACTTTTTATTTACTAAATTTTTTATATACTAGTTACTCTATCATCATACAATAAAAAGCCCTCTAGGCATAACCTAAAGGGCTTTCTAATGTGGCGGAGATAGTAGGTATTGAGCAATTACTACAGATAAATACTGGATTTGTTTATCTGATTACCTGTTAGGGGGCAAAAAAGGGGGCAAATACTAAGACATAAGACAAATGTCTTTTAAATGTCCGTCAAATGTCCTATACCGCATCAACAAGCACAATACATATAAATATATATTCGCATGCATGACCTACTAGGGAATATTATGTAAATTGTGGTGAGCAGTACGGTCTTGTAACTTTTTCTAAAAAAATAATTGATACCTAGGGGGGGAGTATATTATACACATTCCCCCTCTATGCTTGCCTATGGTTTAGCTTATTAATCACATCATCGTGCATTGATTTAGTAACATGAGTGTAAATACTAAGCGTTGTATTAGGGTCATTATGTCCTACACGTTGCATAATTGTTTTAAGTGGTACGCCTAACTCCGCTAACATACTTATATGTGTATGTCTAAAGATATGAGTAGTTAAGTGTTTACCCTCAATATGTACGCCTTTCAATCTCCTATTCAAGAATTGAATATCATAAGGGTTACCACGGCTAGAAGTAAAGATATATCCATGATCTATATATCCCTCGAACCATAGCGACCGCCGTTTATTCTCTAACATGATACTATCAAGAATACTAACTGCCCTATCTGATAAGGATATATCACGAACTGAATATATATTTTTAGGTGTTCCCCTCTTAATCTCGCTACTATTCTTATAATCGTACTGAATTGTACCATTTATATTTATAGTAGCGTTTTCTTTGTCATAGTCGCTATATCGTAACGCCAGCAATTCGCCAATGCGTAAACCTGTTAAGCTAACGAACTCAAACAATAAACTAATACGGCTATCAATTTTTGATAATTGCATTAGTGTTTCTTTCAACTCAACCGCATCAAGGAATTTATTTTGCTTTTTAGCTATATCTGAATGGCTAAAAGGCTTTTTCTTTATTTCAATATCTTCAAAATCAATAAGGCTAGGTATTAATTTCTTCCGTTTAGCGTGCTTATATATGGCTTTCATCGTTGTAAATGTAGCCCTTGTATAAGAGTATGAAAGGTTTTCTACATAATAGACTTTATGTAATACATCTTCTAGTGTAACCGCCGTTAAGTCCGCAATAGGTAACGACTTATCAATGTATGAGAAAATCTTGTTTACATAAATTGTATGGTTTATGTGTGTAGATCGTTTTACAGTCGGTTCAGTATGTTCAAGCCATGACATAGCCACATCATAATAAGTTACTACCTTATTGATATCAATCTCTTTTACCGCCTGCTCGTACTTGCGTTGTAATTCTATTGTTGCCTGCTTGCGTGCATGACTACTATTAGTATTAAAAATTACAGATACTTTCCGTATCTCGCCATTCGGTAATTCAAAGCGTTCACAATACTTATATCGTGTACCCTTTTTACTTTGTCTTTCTTCTATCCACATAGTACCGCCTTTTTTAGGCTTTACTTTGTTCCATTCATCTTATCGAATAAGAAGTTATAAATTTCCCATTTATCCCATTGATCGAAATAATTTAAGAACGTATTGTAATTGTAATAATGCCAGTCATTATTAATATCAGATAGCTTTTTCTGTATAGTTTCCTCTATACTCTCTATCATCATTTCCATAATGATATCGTAAACTTCACTGGAAAAATGTGCTATAAATTCTTGATAAGCAAATATATTCTCTTCATCTATATCACACTCTATAGTTACATCGTCAATCTTATCTAAAACTGTAATTAATGATGTAAATGAATAAGATGCTTGTTCATTTCCACCAACATTAGTAAATACTATTCTTCCTTTATTGGTACATTCTGAACAATCATCATTAGATAAAAAACTATCTTCTCCAATATCTTCTAATTTTATTTCAACAGTATATGGAACAAAGACTAATAACTCATTTATTGATATATTAAAGTATTTACACAGTACATTTAATGTATCGAATTGAATACCATTACCTGTATTATGAAACAACGAAGTTAGTGTTGTTCTACTTATTCCTGTATCATTAGCTAATTTTGTTATTGTAAGCCTTTTTCTTTTCATCAAATTTGATAATTTCGAATAAATCATATAATCACCTCTTATGGCAATAATACCATTTTGACTATACAATTTTCAAGATTTTTTTCACTTTGACTAGACAATAACTTCATAAAGTTGTATTATCGTATTATAGATTGTACAGTCAAAACGAAATTATTTTATTATTTTCAAGCTTCATAACGCAAGAAAGGGGTATTTTAGTGAAATTCACAATAATCGAGCCTGCATTTAAAAAAGCATTATTAGAAAATGGCTATACATTAACTGAACTATGCACACGAGCAGGAGTATCTTTTACAACATTAAATAAAATTTTATGTAAACATCAATCTGTTAGAGTTAGTACTTGTAACAAAATAGCCGATGCACTCTCTAAACCTGTTACAGAATTATTTGAATAAAATCGAGGTGATCGTATGGAATTAATTACAACACAACACTACGGCGGAAATATTTTCTCATTTTACAGTACAAAGCGAAAAGATATTTTCATGACTATTAATGAATTAGCTACTGGTTTTGGATATAAGAGCAAGAATGGTATTGAAAAACTAATACAACGTAACCCATACCTGTTAGATGATGAATATTCTACAATAACTTCACTTCCTGTTCGTAATTATGGTACGGACGAAACGTCAGTACCACAGAAAGAGAAAAAGCAATATCAAGAAATTAGATTATTTACCAAACAAGGTATATTTGAAATTGGGTGTATCTCTCGTACCAAAGTTGCAAAAGATTTTAGAAAATGGCTTTATAGCTATATCGAAAAGCTAGAAAACGCTTTAATTCACGATATAGTAGTACATACGGAAAGTAAAGATCTACAAAAGATGCTACATGATGCGGTATTCAATAGCCCTATATACAAAGAGAAAACCGAAGATAAAAGGCGGTTCGCTATTACAAACTTTAACAATCTACTCATAAAAACCGCATCAAACGGCAGAGTTACACATAAAGTAGATATGACGGCGGAAGAAATTCATAAATTAGAACATTTAGAACATAAAACTATAGCCCTATTAAATGAGGGCAAGTGCTATCAAGAAATTAAATTAGCATTATCAACTGACTAACAATGATATATGTTACTAAGGCATTTTATTTTCAATCATATAATTACCTCACCAGCTTTAGTAATATATCCTAACATTGATACTCACAGATATTCAGTAATAACCACATTAAAAAGTACTACAAATATAGATAATTACTGCATATATCACACTTCAATAATTTTGATTTACATAGCCTAATTCACTCTAAATCGTCTTTTAAATCTTGTTAGGTATAATCTATCAAGACATATACAAAAACGAGCATACAGGCTAAATAAATGAATTTTATTTTTTCAAGAAAGGTAAAAATTATATGAACACTGACATTTCTATTCCACGAGCAGGAACTTTTGAACCTATCATGGTACAACCTAAAGACATTGTAACCATGTTTAGCATTAGTCGGAGTACAGTAACACGGCTTATCAGTAAAATACTACTTGATGATAACTATAAGAGTTGCATTACTCGTCTAAATAGAAACCTCGTACTAATTGATGTACAAATGTTTACAAACTATCTTAAAGAACAAGACTTGAAAGGACTTAAAGCATAATGGAACAAGCTAAACACAATATTACAATCAAAAAAAATACTACAAATAAAATTGTTATCGGTCTTAATGACCTCGACCTTGATGCGGTTATCACATTTAAAACTACATTCAACGAAGATACATGTACACAAACTACCGATATTAAATGTTATATAGATCCAGTCAATAAGGAGTAATACCATGAACGAACAAATGCAAGCCGTACTAGATAGCACTAAGATTAAATATGAACTATGTGAAATGGGTAGAGACTATATTGATAAATACAATAACAATCTACTAGATGTATATGAATTAGTTGCCCTTGTAACCTTGAAAGCCTTTGAACGAGGTGTATTTGAAATGGCGGAAACAAAGGAACACTAATTATGACTACACAAATAAAAAAAGCCCATGATACGGCTAATATCATAGGCAACTGGAAAGGCTATATCTACGCAAATAGTACTACCTTTCCTCTATCTTAACATACATTTTATTTCTAGTGAATACAAATAGAGGTGATTATATGTCGGTATTATGTGAAGATGATGTTATACGTGAACAAGCAGAAAAAAAGTACAATCAACAAATACAAGCAGGTGAAAAATGTAATTTTGAAGTAATACACAATCAAATGCGAAAAGAAAAAGGGTTACCCCCTATATATGATGATAATGTAGTAGACGATACGCAAGAAAAAGAACTCACCAAAGATGATAAACAAGCATACTTTTGGTGGAAGTTTAAACATGATTTCTTTGATGATATTGGCATTAAGCGACTATCAAAGCTACCTAAGGGCGATACGTTCATATTACTATACATCAAACTTATTACTCTAGCTTTAAAATGTAATGGTTATATATGCTATGAGGGTATTGGAATAAGTTTAAACGAAGAAATAAGCCTGCATTTAGATAGAGATATAGAAGAATGTACGGAATTAATCGAAGTATTAGAAAAGTATAATCTAATTACACTAATAGATGATAAGGAAACGATCTATATAAAATCTTTCAACACATATACTGGGGTCGATGATGCTAAAACAAGAATGAGAAATTCAAGGGAACGCAACAAGCAACAAAAAAGCACTTTATCCTAGTAACTATCTATATCTTCACTACCTCTACTCATTCCATATGTTACGATATGTAACAAAATGTTACGAAACGTAATGAATGTGTTACAGAATAAGAATAGAATAGAATAGAGTAGATTTAGATATAGAGTAAAAAAAGAAAAAGAAAAAAATTAAGAATTAGAAAAGAGAAGAGAAGAATAAAAAAAAAGAAAGAGATATAGAGGGAGATTATTAAGAGGGAGTATACTAAATAAGGCGAGTTATAATGCTCGCCTATTTTTTATATCTAATACTACTCAATGATCTATCATTAAAACGATAATTAACACTTGCCAATGTATAATAAAGAACAAACAAAGGTATTATTCATATTAATTAACAGTATAATAGATACTACTGTTATACAACTACTGGTATACCATATGGCAACCAACTGGCAACCATACGGCAACCAAAGATAAACCACTATACCACCTATCAAGATTTTAATAACAAGAATAAAATTATGTATCCAATATGGAACCAAAGTGTATCCAAAATGGAACCACTATGTATACAACACTATTAAATAACAAGGCAGGTACTAATGAACGCAAGCGACTATAGAGCATACAGAGAAGAACAAGTACTAAAAAGAGAAATAGAGCGACAAGAAACGCCTAAAACTCCCTCTTATACTTTCCGTTTTACGGACAATATCACAATCAATCATAATACTACACCTAAGGCAAGTGAAAATTACCGCATCAGAGCCGTATTATCAAGCTATAAGAAACTTAATAACCAGTACCTAGAGTTACAAGAAATTATCAAGCATTATAACCCTACTGCCAAAATATCAACCTACGGAAGAACTTCAACACATACCAATAAGAAACATGATTTATCTGATGAACTTGTTAAAATCGAAGATACTGGCATCAAATTCGCTAATATTGTATTGATGCGGTCATATATCAAAGGGCGTTTACAAGATATAACTGCCCTACCCTATTCTGATATTAGATATATCATTGATGCCTATATAGACGAAATAACAAACATTAGCACAACAAAAACAAGCCGTATAATCAAGGAAATAGTAAAGAGGTCTATTGAATTACCTACAGTAGAGCAAGCAAAACTATATATAAAAAGCTAACTGTTCTATCTCTCACATCATAGATCAATAACTTAATTTCCTAATATTTCAGATACCCTAAAAAGGGTTAATAAAAGTTAAGGTTATCTATTATAAGATAGATGCTGGTAACATAGTTACATAACTGTTACATACTTGTTACATGACTGTTACCTTGTAACGCTCCCTATAAAAAGTTAACAAAAGCTAACATTCTCCTTAACATACATATAAGGTTATATCTACAATAGCAAAAATACTATAAATCTTTTATAACAACAATTAAGGTCATCACAATTTAGTGACGACCTTAAACTTAACTACCATGATCATATAAACTATGATCAAAGTCATATGCAATTATGTGTAATACGTTACATTTTTTCTCTTTAATACCACATAATCTATATTGTTGCGAATTAAATCGAAAAATATATATCGGAGTATCTTTAGCAACCGACATGTGTTTTATTTGAATAGATTTAAACTGATCAAAAGGAATTATTTCATACCCACCTAAATCAGTTTTTCTCAATTCACCAGCCTCACGCCAAGTTTTAGAAGTCATAGATGCTAATAATTTATCAAGTTCCTTTCGAGCATCTAAGTTATCTCTGGCACGATTGTTTTTAAAATAGTTAAAATTATAATCTTTGTTTTCTGTCACATGAGCAAAAGAGACTATAATTCTAGGAGAACTAATGCCACACGAACTCTGACTAGAGGTAGAGTATTTAGGAACATCTGAATTAATTGCCTTAAATTTCGACATATTTATCTACAAAATATTCATAAATCAAATCATCTGAAATAGTTTGACTCTGTTCAGTTTCAAGCCATGGACGTTCTTCATGAGTTCGATTTCTTAAAGCCCATGCTGTAAATTGACCAAACTCATTATATACCCACTCTAAAACATCTGTAATTTCATCTTCAAGTTCAACTTTAGAATCAGAATCAGAATTTATAGAACCTGCACCATAATGCTTATATATATCATAAATCTCAGGAACTACAGGGCCATGTTGCCACGCTTCAAGATGTTCACTAAATAAACGTTTCTTAGTTGATGCCAAATAACAACCATATGCATAATATAATAATTTTTGTAATTTTAAATTAGATATACCCTCTACATCGAAATTATCCTTTTGCTCTCTTTTATTACGTTGTAAAAACCACATCGCTATAGTTTTTGCATGTCTACTAGTATCAGTAAAGGTATTAGACATATCTTTTTTTACAGTACTAGATGTTACCTCAACCACTTAACTCACCCTCTTCCTTCATACACCTATATTTTAAGTTATTTTATACTTTGTAAATTAATAATACATGAAGAAACGATGAAATTCAATCACTAATAATCCATATAAATAAAACTCTTTAGGATAGAACCTAAAGAGTTAGAGAGTGATTATATGATTTTGAAAACATTATAGTTACTGCTTTCACCTCTATTTTACCACAAAATTTTAGGGGGGCAAAAAAGGGGGCAAATTATATCAAAACAATAGACTACTCATGAATATCTAAGAGTATCAAGAATGTAGGTATTATCTAACTTTATATACTCTTTCATATTCTTTGATAGTCATTAAAATTCATAAAAATAAATGGCGGAGAGGGTGGGTCAACCGCCACAAACATAAGATAATATGATTGATTTGATTTATACTATGATATAAGGTGGCAAAAAGGGGGCAAGCGTTATTTTCTTCTATTGAATACGGCTATTAACCACTTTTTCTAAGTCCCCTGTGCCATCAAATATGTTAAATCCTATTTCACGAATTAGTTTCATTTGATATTTGTGTTCTTCTCTTGTACGTTTAAACTCTGTTAAATGTTTCACCATCCCTCTTATTAGAGATATGTTTGTTTCCATTTCCTCTATGTACTCTTTTACACAATCATAATCAATGCCTATTTTTTCTTCAATCGGCACTACAGACTTAACTGGTGCTACAGGTTGCCTATTAAAGTATTTAGCAATTTCTAAATTAATAGGATCTACATTATTGTACATAATACAAGTTAGTTTATATGCCGTAGGTTCTGTGAATACAATTAATCGTGAAACCGCACTATGCATAGGAATATTATTTTCATGCTTATAAGCGGTTACTTCTTCCTTTTCTAACATTTGATATGGCAAGCCTTTATCTTTTAAATGCCATAGAATACTTGTTCTATTTCTTTTTACTATTTCTGCAAAATCACCAATGGTTATGACAGGTACACCTTTATATGTCTTACAATGTAGTTCGTTTTGATTTACAGGATCTTCTAAATAGCCTTGTTTTAATGTTTCTTCCATTTCGTTGAAAGCTTCAATATATTTTAACTTCCATTGTAATGCTTTCTTTCCTGTAAATCCCATAGCAAGTAGTGAAAAACCATCACGGTTCATAAAGTATTCTTTATAATCTTTCCCACGATTTTGATATGTAGTTTCTTGGTAAAATTTGGTGGCGGAATTTTCCGCCGCCAAAATATTATGGATATTTTCTAAAACATCTTTGTGTTGTTTGCCAAAATGGTCTGCTATATCTTTACTAGATACTACGATTTGATTATTTTGAATAACTACTAATTGTTTCATGATTTTAGCTCCTTAGTCTTTAAAGGAACAATGCACTCATGATATAATATTTCATAGAGAACATTGTTCTCGCTCCTGTAAGACACAGTAACTTTCCACGGTGGCTGTGTCTTATTTTTTTTGCTCAATCAATTCAATTCCTTTAATAATAGCATCTGTTCGGCTTATACCTAATCGTTGAGCGCATCCATTAATCATATTCAACTCCGCATCAGTTAATCTAATATTTAGGCTTTTATTTCTTGATTGAGTTTGCTTGGGTGGGCGACCCATTCGTTTTTCCATCTTATCACCTCACTTATGCCCTTGCATATATAATATATTTTGCACGTGCATAAGTCAAATAAACTTTTCTTAAACTAAAATTTAGTGGCCGAATTTTCAGCTACTAAAATTTGGTGGCACAATTTTGTTCCACTAAACTTTCACGATAAAAAGAGCCACCGCATCATCTGTGCAGTGGCTTTAACTTTTATTATTTATTATCTCTTATCCTTAACTGGAAATACGGAATGATCCTTATCATACCATAGCGGAAAAAACGTTCCATTTGATACATATCCAACTAATCTCTTTTTACTAGCTAATCGTAACGAGAACACTTGTTCAAAATTTCTCATGTATCCATCTTTGATATATTTCTCTTGATAGTCTTTTGGCAATTTAATAGCTGGAATATAGTGGCTATTACTCCCACCATTTTTACGTTTTCCACCAGATGCAGATTTTACTTCAGACCATGTTTGTGTAGAATAGTCCTCTAGTTTATGAATAATATTAGTAATAACATCATTCCCACCTAACTCACACCAGCATTTATGTTCACTGTAATATGATTTAAAAGACCATTTAAATAACTCTGTATCAAAATTACGTATTTTAGAGATTGGTTTTTCAGAACTCTTTATTATCTCTCTACCTTTTTTATTTGCCATATTACCAATTTCCTTGATAATACTCTTCCATGGATTCTTTAGTAATAATAGTATCGCAATGTGCACCAGCTGGTAATCCACCTCTAGCATCTACCCAAGGTGCTTCCGAATGTGTCATTTGGCTTAAATCATATCCAGATACATCTTTAAGACTATTACAAACTGCATTTATAGTAGCTTTATGATCATCACATATTCTGTTAACATCTGGTTCATAACTTTCTAAAAACTCTGAACCCTCAATCATGAACATACCTTTATGCATTTGAAATAGCTTTCTACAAACTGGACCTTTAGGCCATGCTTCGAAATCATCTTCAAAGATAGGAACATCATCCCACACTAATGCCATTGCTTGCGAATAGAAAGCTAACTTCTGTAGCTTCATTGCTGACATTGGTCCAAAGTTATCAATTATGTATTTTGCAACATCATAGATAGTACTTTGTTGTCCTTTTCCTTTCATAATATTTGCCTCCTTAACATCACAACCTTTGTTAAGATTAGTTTATAATCCTTTCATTAATCATACATGAAGAAATGATGAAAAGGCAAATCTTTATTTATGCTTCTTTACCATACAGTCTTTCCATCCCTTGCCTTGTTACAAGCCAGTTCTTACCCGATTTCTTAAACTCGCCTTCTTTAAATCCATTCTTTACACGACCTCTACAATTCTGTTTCAATGAGTCAGCAGTAACATTCCAGCGCTCTGCAGCCTCTTGTGTGGTCATAATATCATCTAGTTCAAATTTCAATTTTATCACCCTCTAACTAAACGTTTAATTGCTAGTATCAAAACAATAATAGTTACTATATTAATCAGCCATTCTAAATATTGCATAATTCACCTCGTTGATTTACAATGATGTTGAAAAGGTGGCGGGGCTTTCACCCGCCGGCTTTTTACTACTCCTTGCTAACAAGTTTCAGTATTGCTAGTGCCAGTACCAGTGGCGTTAACGCATTCGCTAAACTTGTTAGCTTTTCTATTATGTCCACTTTTATCACCTCCTTACATTTTTATTATACCCTATATCGTGTATAAAGGCAAGTATTTATTTTGATTTTTACAAATAAAAATAGAGCCTACCAACCTAGATATTTTCTAAGTTAGTAAGCTCTTTTATTTATATTTGCGTGTATCCACCATTACACGCTATGGAGATGTATGGATCACCTCTCATTCATCGATGAATTACTACTCCAATGATTGCCCCCGCTCCTACCATCTGAGATAGGTTGCGCTGCATCCGTAGTCGTTTGATTGTTCTCTTGTCGTTGTCGATTTGTCCTTTCAATTCGGTCAAAGAGTTCTGCATTTCGTTCAAGGTAACTTCTTGCTTCACTAAGTCCGCTTTGGCTTTGTTCAATTCGTTCTCTAATTTGGTGATTGTATTGTGTGCTTCGTTCAATTCTTCCTTTTGCTTCACTGCTAAGTTCTGCACCTCGTTCAATGGAACGTTGGATACTTCGATTAAGCTCAGTGCTTTCTCGTTGTTTTTCTTGAGCTCGTTCCACTGCGTTAAGGGTACGCTGATAGTCGGTTCCGCTTGGCTGATAGAAGATATATCCGATGCAAAGGCAGATGAGGACCCCAATACCACCGATAATAATATAGCGGTAAGTAGTGTTATCAAATAATACTTTGATTTTGTCATACATTATACCCCTCCTGCATAGTCAGTAATTCCCCTAGCAATGGCACGTACGATAGTGTCTAAATCATTAGTTAGCACAGCATGGTCATCTTCGTTATCAATGAATGCCATTTCAACTAATACTGCAGTTGCATCTGTACCATTTAGCACCCAAAGGTCATCACGTTTTTTAATACCACGATCAACTGTATTAATGCTACGGATAATTTGACTTTGAATATCGTTCGCCAATCGTTGCCCATTAAAAGACTTGTACAAGGTTTCTGTACCTCTAGCTTGCGTGTTAAAAGCGTTACAGTGAAGCGATACAAATATATCGGCTCCCCATTCGTTAGAGGTTTCACATACAAGGCCTAAATCATCATTTTGAAGTGCTTTAACTTCACACCCAGCGGTTTCTAAATAGCGTGCCAACATCTTGCCTGCATCACGAGCTACATCACATTCACGTGTACCATACACAGGATTGACTGCGCCACTATCTAAATTAATATCATGCCCGGGATTAATAAATACTTTCATCGTTTATCCTCCTCTTCTAATTTATCAGGAATACCATTATTATTTTTGTCTAACCAAAGTCCTAAGAAACCTACAACAGCCATTAATACGCTAGGGATGAATATATGATCTATGATATTAAGCCCTACATTAATCAGCTTGTTCGCCTCGTCAGATACGTACCCGCTAACAAATGACATAACATACTGCGCTATTACCAATAAAATAGGCACTAGCATAATAAATACTAGCGCCCTTGTAGCGAATATACCTGTAGGGTGAATATTAGCCACCCTTACAGATTGGTATGATTTTTTAATTGTATTGATGAGCTTTGGTGGTATGTTCATGTAATTCCTCCTTTATATCATCAACACGAGCTTCTATGCCGTCGACCCGAGATGTTAATTTTATATGTTCCGTGTATGCCTTGGTGCGTTGCTCACGTGAAAGCTTAATCTCATCTTTCAAGTCTTTTAACGTATCAGTAAGAACGCCCATTTTTTCTTGAAACATCAAGTTGTCTTGCATTCTTTGAAGGTCCAGTTTTTCAAGAAGCGGAATAACCAACACTTTATATCCAAGTCCGGCCACGACCGCAACTATAGATAATGTGGTTAATATGTCGTTCAACTCAAACTGCCAAGTCCACATAGGCACTCCTTTCTTATAATACTTCTATAACTTTTGTGTACATCAACTTCATTCGTGCACTATAGAATTTGATTGTTGTATTTTCTGTTGTAGATGGCAAAGGAACGGATATATTTGCCATACTCATATATTGAATTTCACCGTCATTAATTCGGAATGGCAAGGTTACTCCATATGTAATATTTATTTTACCTTCATTCACTGTGATATACGGTTCTGCAACACCTGCATCATCAATTAAGTAAACAGTATTACTATTTTTTTGTGCTTCAAAGTATTCAAGAAGAATGCCTTCAAGACTATCACTCTTTACAAGCACATTATTGTCTAATAATAAATCTTTAAGTTTTTTAACTGTTTCAAGGTTTACATTATCACCTTGAGGCCCTTTACGGCCACGCTCACCAGTCTCTCCTTTTTCTCCTCGTTCACCTTTTAAAGCAGCTAACTGCTCTTCAGTAAAATCTGTGTACTTAAACGGCTCGCCCTTAGGGCCCGGTTCTCCATTTTCCCCAGTATCACCTTTAGGGCCTTTGAGTGCATTAAGCTGTTCCGGTGTAAAATCAGAATATTTAAAAGGCTCGCCTTTTGGGCCTTGAATACCTTGTTCGCCTTTATCGCCTTTTTCGCCCTTTAACTCAAGCTTTTGCGCTTCTGTTAAATCCTCAAAACGTAAAGGCTCCCCTTTCGGTCCTTGTACTCCATCTTCACCTTTAGGACCAGGGTCGCCTTTTGGCCCTTGCAATTTAATAATTTGAGTTGCATCTTTAACGTTTACTTTATCTTCTGCACCCATATAAATATTAATAGTATTTTCGCTCATTTTATTTACCTCTGTTGCTAATACCTTCAAGAATAGTTAATTGCCCTTTAACAAGACATTTCATAGGACGGCTACCTGCCCAAATAAATAAGTCCCACGCATACCTACCGGCATATAGTTCGTTCGTATCCAAAGAAAGGATAATTCTACAGCTTTCATCGGCCGTTAAATTATCCTTTGATACTTCAATATTGAATTTAGCTCTATACCGCTCGTCTTGGGCAAACTTTCTCACGCATGAAAACAAATCCTCGGCCTCTACTGTGCCGTTATATCCGATAGTCAGCGTAATAAACTCACCCTTAATACCAGATAGATTATGCTTGACTGGTAGCATTTTCGTTTACCTCGTCCAATTCCATTAAATCATTATGGATGCAACCCTCTGTAGGGCAAGTTCCATTTTCATTTAATGTCGCATAACAAAATTCGCAAAACTTCATTACAGGAACATCACTTTTAATTTCGAACACTTCCATTATTTCACCGCCTTAATCTTTAATACCATTTCTTGATTTAACTTTTTAAACTGTTCTTGCAAGTCAGCAATATCGCCGTTAATCAATCGACGTCTTAATACCATTTGTTCTAGCGTTTCAAAACGTCCGTTGTAGTAATTTCTGATTTCGGCAATTTGTTCAGCCTTAGTAGGTTCCTTTGGCTGTGGTTCTACGAACTTGCCGTCTACATATAATTTACCTCGCATAAACTCGTCAAGCATGTTATCGCCGTCTGCGGAGTAAATAAAATTAGCAGCATCCGGCCACTCTTGTTTTGCAGTTGCTATCAACTGTTCTTGCGTTACTGTATTATCAACAAAGGACGTAATTCGCTCGCCCATTTCATTTAGTACGAATACATATTGGTTCATTTTTTATACCCCCATAGCAATTACTCGATACTTGCCAATATATCTACTGTCAGTATTGTCAATCGTCATATAGTTTGGTGCATTCGACCACGTGGCAATTCCGCTAAGATTAACAACCGATTGGTCGCCATTAGCTATTGCGATATAGTTTGTTGTCTTGAACGAAATTGGAAAATTAAATGTCGCTCCACCGGCACCAGGGTCTGACTGTGTAATTCCCCATTGAATAATAAAGCCGTTTACAAATTTCACATATCCATTAACACTATCCAGTTTCGATGCTACGATAGCGCCTTGTCCTAAAATGCCTTTAAGAGTTCCTAAGTTAAGCACTTTATTAATATCGCTATCGTCGTAGTTAGAAGTAATAAAGTTAATAATTTCTTGTGAATTATCACCCTTTGTTACTTGCAAGCCTTGATTATGCTTAGTAATTGATTTTGCATATTGGCTAGATGTAGTATCTAGCTTTTTATTAAATGCGTCTTGATGTGCATTTGTAGCCGAATTATGAGCTTTAATAGATTCATCTAGTTGTTCCCTAGTAATAGCCGTTGATAAATCAATAAGTCCTTTTACATTAGGATTATCTCCTACCCCTAACGCTATTAATAAGCGCTGCATTGGAATTGCGTTTGTTTTATCTGGAATATAAGAGGTTAATCCACTAGCGTTAGAATATCCTATGAGTTTTTCTTGACCACTGTCTCCATTTTTCCCATAGATACCTACTTCTCTCCAATAAAAACCTGTTTCAACTTTTTTATTATCAAAATTGAATTGTAACTGCATTTGCCCATTTGTCACTTCTTTGACATTACTCAATCCAATTTCTAATTTAGGACTAACAAGCGATGTTAAATTTTCAATATTTGTTGTTAATTGCCCATCGCCTATTACTGCTTTTGTAATAATCAATCTATCATCAACTTTACCTGTAGATGATTTTAGAATCATTTTATTCCCTTGTAGTGTTAAACTAAGTCCCGGAAATTGTGCCATATTATCCTCCTATTTCAATTACTTCTTCATACCCAATTACACTTCCATAATATTGAGTATGTTCTATTTCAACATCGCCCCACAATTTACTCATGCCAATTTGTGTTTCTTCTTCTGCTACAACAAGTCCTGAAACAATCAATTTTTGATCAAGTAATTGTTCTTCCCAAACCTCATACCCAATATGTGCCGGCTTAAATTCATCAATCGCTTGTTGTAAGCTATTAATATCTTCACACATATCTTTTGTAAACTTTAGCTCCATGGTATAGCTTTCGTTCTTTGGAGTTATTACTGTTGATTCATCGGAAACAAAGTTATTTGCTACAGATTCAAGAAACTCTTTTGTACTACTATTGCTATTATTTAGCTTTGCTATTACACGGTTTCGCCTATTACTCAAACTATCGTTTTTAGGCGTTATGCCAACAAACTCTTCCCATTTATCTAATGCATAAGTTGCTGATTGAATATTATCTTGTTTTAATAGTTCAATTAACAATAATCTAATGCGTTCATGCTCTCTACTATCCGCATCACTCATTGCTTTAAACTCTAAATCTTTTGCAATAAAAAGAGGCAGATACGTAAGTATATCTACCTCTTTCCATCTAATAAAATCACTCATGCACGATCACCTCTTTAATTGTTGGTAATTGTTCATTTGTAATATCAATATTAGTAATCCCTTTATTAACTTTTAAATCACGATAGTCTAATATCCCTGTTTCTTTATTAGCTAAAATAGCTTTACCAATATTAGCATAAGATACATATGTGCCATTAAAAATTTGCTTTTTAAACTCCTCATTTAATACCTTTTTAACAGCCTCTATATCTGCTTTACCCTTTGTCACTATTAGTTCAATATTAATATCAAATATTGTTGGTGTTACTACAGTAACAGTTGCCCCAATTGGTGCGTTTTCAGCAATTACAGCCCTAACTTTTTCAATTAATTCTGTACTAGCACTTTCACGTTCATTATTGATAATAATAACCTTAACTGTTCCCGGACCATTCCATAATGGAATTACTTTAACTAAAAAGACACCATTAACTAATCGAGCCCACTGTTTATAATGATATACATTGCCACTGGTTGCAGGTTTTCTAACTTTTAATAGGAGCCTATCTAAAAGTTCTGCATCAGTTTCCTCATCATATCCATCATAAGCAGCCGCTTCATTAGTAACTGTATTTACACCATATATCCCCCCAACTATTTCTGTGATTGTATTTGCCCCTACATTCAAAGATTTTCCAAGTTGTTCAGATAATGCCAATACTTTAGCACTCCCAGTATCACCTAGATTGACCTCTTTAGCAGTTCTAAATGTTTCATCATTGTCTGTACTAAATAAACTTCCTTTAGGTATAACTGTATTAGCTGTGCCCGTTATAGTTAATATTACATTAGCTTGTGTTGCGGTCTTTCTAAATACCCCATTAGCTTCCGCATGACGTGTTAAATATTCTCCCCATGCAGTTTGTGGAAATGCCGCATCAAGTATCAACTGCATTTCTGCATAAGATTTTTCAAACTCAACTGCATTTGAGCTTAATGTATCAAATACAAATGTCCCCTCATGTGTACTCAATCCCTCTTTATCTATTTTTTTGAAATCTGCTAGTAGCCGGCCTAGCACATCTTGCTTACTTTGTGGTTCTAGCATTATACTTCAACTCCTATCGTATTTGGGCCATAAATTGTTTGTAACTCTATTTGTAGTGTAATTATTTTATGTTCTTGAATTACATTTACAGCATCTACATTTATAATGTATGGATTAACTAATAACGCATCCTTTACATATTCAAATAGATCATATTGGCTAGGCGTATCATTAGGCTTTTTCCCAATGAATTGTTCAAACTCAATACCATAATCATCATAATATGCTCTATAACGGTAGCGCTCTACTCTTAATGTTTTCCATACCCATACTTTTATTGCATCATTCCCAGTCACATATTTATGATTTCCATTTCTATCATATTGATAGGTATCTCGTTGAAAGTCCCAAGCTAGCTCTTTGCATAGTGGCAGATTTTTATTTACGTCAATGCTACTTGGTGTATTCCCTTTCATAAATGGATTACTCATTGCCGTCTAACCTCCTACATTTTCCGTATACAAAGTACTGCTCTGCTGTACTTTCATCATCACCTACTATCGGAATTAACATTACTTTATCGCCTATATGCCATGTATCAGTCATAATTCTGGTCTTTGTGTAATCATTATGAATTTCATGTGTATGGCTAGAAAACTCTGCATATCCCCCACCACCTGCTCTTGGTTGTGTTTCTGAAATGATATGTCCTTTAGATTCTCTATAATGCCCTTGTAACCAATATTCATCAACCCATAAAAAATTACTGTTTAATTCCATTCCATTGAACGATACAACTAGATTGGGAGGTGGTGATACTATCGTACCAATTCCTGGCATTGCTTGCTTGCCTGCGTTTCCGCCCACATTGCTCATGATGCCTAATATTCCTGTGTAAGGATCATTATTTTTCTTCGGCACTTTCACCCTCTCCTTCCTCTGGTTCTCTAATGTACTCTAAATTCAACTCCATTGTATGTGTATTATTCTCAAATGTATGAGTATCAGATTTAATGAAGAATACTCCTTTTAGTTGTTCTTCTTCAATTACTACAGAATACCCAGATATGCACTGCATATTACCTATTGCAGAAATACTTGATTCCATTTTAATTCCTTTGATTTTTGCTTTGGCTTTTGCCGCATTATCAACAGGGAACTTTGGTTTCTTAGGTGTACTTATAGTGCTAGGCTTTTTCTTTTTAGTAGCTTTCTTTTCCTTTGGTTCTGGCTGATTTTTGTAAATATCTTGGAATATACCATACTTTTTAATTAATTCATCTTCATTATCTATCCGAATCACATTACCTACAGCATCAACAGTTTTTACTCTGTTTACCATTTCCTCAATTGATTCAGAATGTGATGAGCTTATCACATCGTATGTATCCCTAGCTATATACTCCTCAATGACTGTTCCTTTTTCTACTAAATTAATTCCGTCCGCTAGTAATATAGCTGTGTAATCTTTTTGAATATCTGCCTTTGTTTTTTCAAACAACATTTGAAAAACTTCTGTACATGTTTTTTTATCTGCTACAAAATTTACTACTGTAGGTATTTCTGGCAAATTTCCAACAGATACTTCAACTTCTGCGCATACACGCTTGAAAGCATCAACTACATTTGTGGCATTAAAAACTAAACTTACTTTCGACTTTGCAAGGTATATCATTCCATCGTAGCAAGTAATATCATAGGTGTTATCATTAGTATTCCTTTTTCTAAAGAATACACGCCCAGTAAATATCTTTGCATTATCTACTGTCACTTCAATACGATCACCTAAATCAATTAAATAATTTGGAAATGATATATCTTTAGGATTATAGGCATATGAAAACTCTAATTTTCTAGCAGCTTCTTCTCTATCACCGCTCCATGTGAACTTAGAAATAAGATGTGTAATATCTACTCTTTCATCCTTTTCATTAATATGTTCTATTAGTGTAATCATAGTGGCCACTCCTTACCATTCATTTTTAATGACCGCTTAGATACTTGTAAAACTGCACCAATTGGACTTTTACCAGCTTTAACCATCATCTTATACATGTTTAATGCCTTTTTGCCTTGTTCTGCTATTGGCATTATTTTTGATACTGCCTTATTAGCTGTATCCATAAAATGTTCTTGTGGATATGCTGTTATTGCTTGCTCTTCTGGAGCTTCTGCGATTCTACTATGTAAGCCTGTAGTATCATTTTTTATCTCTGATGTTGGTTTTATGTATCTATATTCCTTGAGTGTCATCTCATAATACACATCACTTGTACCATCATGCTCATCATGATTAAATGACTCAATTGTACAGTACATAGAAATCGATGTATTTGAAATTGAAATCTTACATGGCTTACCACTTGTAGCAAATCCATCAATTTTTCTTACTAGATTATAAGGATTAGTTTCATTTGTTTCTGACCACTCATATTTTTGTGCAGGAAAAAAGCCTTCAAATGATAATGTCTGAAGGCCTCTTTTCCCTAACATATTAATTTCACCAATAGCATTAATATTTAAAGTACTATTGTTATATGTTCGCCCCACCTTAAATGAAGCTGGTGTTACTGGCAGTATAATATTTTGCCCTGCACAGGATAATGTAAATTTACATCCCTGTGGTATGCCTTTACCTCCAAAGAAGCTCATAATTGCATCAAAAAATGACATTATACTGCTCCCTCCATTCTATTAATAGAACGTTTTTGTAATTGGTAATGAATTTGTTCTGCAATTTCTAATGTTAATTCTTCTACAGATTTTCCATCATTACGAACATTAAGATTAGCTATATTTACATTAATGCTATTACCAGATGAACTACGTTTCCCTTGATTATATGCAGAATTTAATGATTGTGCATGAGGTATTACTTGTGCGCCACTTGGTAGATTTACTATTTCAGCCCCACGATCATGAATCATGGCAGGTCCACCTTTCCAGTTATCAGTACCAGAATATAGCAAAGGGATATTTAATGGTCCAAAGTGTGAACCACCAACACCCGGTACCCAGTCTGGAATGTCTACTGAAATGCCGTTGACCGCCGAAATCAAACTATTAATTGATGCTTTAATACCTGCAATAACTCCATCAAATATACTTTGGATTGGCATTACAATCCCCTCAAAGATTTGAACGATACCATTCCATGCCATACTCCAATTCCCTGTAAATACGCCTACAAGAAAGTCTGTAATACCACTTAATACAGTTGTAATTCCATTTACAACACCTTCAACTACAGTTAATGCAAATGTAAGTATCCCTGTAATTCCTGCAATAGCTACATTAAACCCTACTACTAATGCCCCTAATGCTATTGCAAGCGGTCCACCAATCAATACTTTAGCTACCTTACTTACAACAGTAAAAATAATATTGAGAAAAGGTGACATTAGTTGATAAATCCTACCAAATGATGTAGCCACTTGACTAATTAGTTTTCCAAAAGCATCAGCTACTTTCGATACTATTGGCTGTAAAGCTGTAACAATTCGGCTAACTGCACCTTTTATGATGCCCACAAAGCCTATAAAGGATTGTCCTATACCTTCTAATACTGGTTTTACCTTATCAAAGTTTTTATAAATTGCTAGACCTAATAAAGCAATTACGCCTATCGCAATCCCTACAGGACCAGTAAACACCAATGGTATTAATCTACCTATAATTGGTAATACCCTCATAGCTACGCTACCAATACTACTAAATGCTCTTGCAATCCCTTTTACTGATACTTCTAACAGCTTATTATTAATGCTTTGCCCTCTTAATACTTTCCCAATATTTGCATATGTCCGCATCAAGGAACCTATACCACTTGTAATAGGCCCTAATATTTTTGCAAAAGCAGTAAAGCCTACAATACTAAGGCCTACATCAATTGCAGTATTTTTAATGGCTGGACTTAAATTAGTAAAGTATTTAGCTAGATTACCGATTGTGTCAGCCACCTTCTGTACCCTAGGCTGCAATACATCAGCAAAGCTAATAGCTAACGCCTCTACTTTACTTTCTAAATCCTTGAATGACCCAAGCAATGTTTTCTTCATTATATCTGCTTGTGCTTTAGATGAGCCTGTTGCAGAATCCATTGAACTACGCATATCATCGTATGCTTCTTTTGTAGTATTCAATACGGCAAGTAATGCAGATGTGGATTCTGTGCCCGCAATGTCACCTGCTAATTTAAATTTTTCAGCTTCAGTTAGTCCTTGCATTTTAGTTCGTAATTGATCATACACTTTACCAAGACCAATAAATTTGCCCTGTGAATCTGTAGTAACAATTCCTAACTTTTGTAATGCATCTGCCGCTTCTTTTGGAGGGTCTATTAATCTACTTAACATCATTCGTAATGCACGACCACTCGTTGATGCCTCAATATTGTTATTACTCATGATAGCTAATGATGTAGATAACTCTTCTACCGAGATTCCTAATGCAGCCGCTGGAGCACCTGCATATTGAATTGCATTCCCAAAGCCAATCATGTCTAATCGTGATTTGTTTGCAGCCATTTGAATTACATCGGCCATTCGTGTAGCATTTTCTGCTACATTTCCTTCTTGTAGCCCCCATGTATTTAGTGCACCTGATACAATACTTGCTGTGGTTTCCAAATTTTCCCCAGATGCAACAGATGCTTCTACAATTGATGGTAAAGAGCTCATAATTTGACTAGCATTCATACCACTTGCAGCTAAACCATCCATAGCTTCTGCCGCTTGTGTAGCACTTATAGGGAAATCTGCACCTAGCTGTTTCGCAACATCTCTTAGTTTAAGCATTTCATCATGCGTTGCTCCTGCTTTTGCTCCAGCAGAAGTTACTGCAGAGTCAAACCCAACAAAGGCTTTAACAGAGGCGGCACCCATACCAACAATAGCAGCAGATACTGGCATCAATGCATTACCAATTCCACTAATACCTCTGCCAATATTTTGCAAATTCCTACCTTGCCTATCTGCCATATTAGCAGTTGTAGCCATTTGTGAATTAATCCCAGATAATACGGATGTTACACCATCATGTAACCGCATCACCAAATCAATTACTTCACTCATTTCTTATTCGCCTCCTCTCTGTCCTTAATTTCTTGCAACATAAAAGCACGGAGAACACTACGTTCCCCATGCCCCATTTCGTGAAATTCCGATGGCATTACATCATGATTGACATACATGTAATAGGCAAGATTTACATCACCATCGGAATATATTAGTTTTTTACGTCATTGATAACTTTTTTAATTGCTTTATCACCATAGCCAGATAGAGCCAATACTTCACGAGCGATTAGCTCAAGTTCGCCTGCTTTAAATAACTTAGTGAATAAAGCCTGTTTTGACGGTACTTGGAATTTTTGTAAAAGTTCTTTAGCCCCGAAGTCAGGCGAAACAATACCATCAGTTACAACATACTGTAAAAATTGACTTTCATCAGCAACACCATCTTCAGTAGCCAACATACGAAGGTCTGCAATGCGTTTGTAACTAATTTCCTTTACTGTTACAGTAAACGGTTCTTTAAAAACCTCTGACAATCTTGTAATTTCTAAGTCTTTTTTAGATGCCTCTTTTAATGTATCTAGGTCTTTTTCCATTAACTTATCAATGATATTGCTCATCTATTAATCCTCCACTTTATCAATCACGTCAAATTCTGTAAATGTAAAGTCTACAGATTCTTCTACCAATGCGCCTACTTTCCAATTGGCAAGGTCTAGAGAATCAAAAGTTACATCATACAAGGTTACTGTTTCTACACCTTTAGCATCAGGATCATCTAATTGAATTACCAATTGGCACACAGTAGCTTTACCTTTTTTTAGGTTTTCAGCCATTTTACTAATCATCAAAGAAGATACTTTGTTCATAGTTAAACTGCCTGTTCCTTCATAACCAACATATTTATATTGTTTACTCATTGTCTTGGCTTTTTTAACTTCTTCTTTGCTTAATTTAATTGTAGCTTTAACGGCTGTAGCTTGTGATACCAAAGAACCATCTAACCATACTTGCCCATGAGAGCCTGTCATTACCTGTTGCGCTGCAAAATTCTCCATGTGTTCCTCCTATTAAATATTAATTGGTAATTGGATATCTTCCATTGCATCAAGCGGTCTTACTTTTGCTTTTAAGAATACAATTTTCTTAGTATCCAATTTTTTAACTTCATCATCACTCATTTTTGCTAATTCTTCTTTTGTGAATAGGCCATGGGATAATTGGTATGTTCGAACTGCTTCACAATCAATTTCACATGTAGAGTAATCTTTTTGTAACAATCGTTCATTTTCCAATTGTTTGAAATAACCTAGAATCGCACTAATCAACAAACATTTGTTCTCATAATCATTTGTATATTTACCAATGTAAGAATCTTGTGCGGTTTTTCTGATATCGTCATAAATCATATCCATAATGTCTACAATTTTAATTGTTTGATATCCTTCTAGTTTTCCTTGGCTTGTTGTTACCAAAGAGTTCATGGCACGACTCATTTTAAACTTTTCGCCATCATACCAAATGAAGAATTTACCTTCATTCACCATTGTATCCATCTCATCTTGAGTATGACGGTCACAATCAATGACTTCTGTTAATGGTGCATATGTAGCACTTTGTGTCATATTTGTGCCTGCAACAAGACCTGCAATGCGTGCGGTATATTCTGCTGCTTTATACTCACGATCTGCTGTAACAACCTTAGTATTACCAAAATTAATTACACCTTCGTAATCTGCATTAGAACCCGGCAATACCACCTTAATTTTTTTGAATTTATTTTCACGTGCTGTTTTCACCCACGTTGCAACATACTCTAATTGAGCAGTTTCAATTGTCGGAATTGCTAAATAATCAAAACGTTCTGTTAGCATTGCTTTTAATGGTTCTTGGAATCTATCTGCACCAGCTTTATCGCCACCTTGTTGCATCATATATACAACAACTTTCAAAGGTGGTTTGTTATTACCTTTTAATGCTTTTAGGATGTAATCCTTGTTTTTATCAGATAGTTCCTCTGGAATATCATCTACTGTATATACCAAGAATGGATTTGGTAATACTTCGTGTCCATTGGTTTTTGTTGCTAGTTTATCAATTACTTGCTTTGTATCTTCTAAAATCAATGCAACAATCCCACGTTGAGATCGTTGAATGGCTTCAATACCAGCTTCAATAAATTTAACTACAACCGTAGGCATTCCTAATTTAGCCATTATGTATCCTCCACTTCTACTGTTAATGAGACGTCACCCATCATGACGCCTTCTTCTTTCATTTTTTCAATTCGTCCTGTTGTATCCATAAATGTGATATCCATTGTGATTTGTAAGATATCGTCTTCCTCTCCTACTCTATCTTGCTGAATATCATCCACATGTAAGTAACGATCACCAACAGGAAACCCCATTTGAAACAATATTAAAAATTTATCAAATACTGTTAAATAGTGTTCTTCATCCTTATCTTCATTGCTAGGAAAATATGTAGCAATGATAGTTACATTTCTTTTAATGAAGTTCTTTGTTTGCATCTCTGAACTCATTAAAAGTTTTACAAAAAAACACGGCATAGTGAACTCTTCTAAAACCTCATCACTATATACCGTGCATTTATATTCTTCATGTATTTTCTTTGCCACAGCTTTCCATATTGCCACTTGTGATAATCGGTTAGCCATTCTTTATCTTCTTCCTCAGCTTTTTAAACATGTGTCCACCAACAGCTTCTCTTATATCATTACGATTCTTTTCAACTGTTCGTTTAAAGAAAAATGTCCCCTGTTTGAATCCTTTAATTTTTCCATGCATAGTTTTCATCACATGCCCACGTTCAACTAAATGAAAATGAGGTGATGTATTTCGCAAGGTTGCTTCTAGCGTACTGCTACTATTACCATTGATTGCCATTTTCCAGCTCTTGGAAATTTTGCGTTTTCTACCTTTACCAACAGGTGATGCGCTAACCAATTCCTTCTTCATTCGGTTCGCTTCTTTCCGCATAGCTTTTTCCGCCTCTAATGGATACTCTTTAATGTACGAGTCCAATCTCCCCATGAAAGTTTTTATATCCATTATTTCCCTCGTTTATAGATATGACACATCAATTCTAACTTTGTATGCTCTTCATATGGATCAATTACAGTTTTAACTTTATAGACTACATCCTTATATCTGATTAGCACACCATCAGTTATTCCACTTCTGTATCTGATTGTAATCTTATATAATTCGTCTACTTTTTCTTTATACATTTCCAGATATTGTCTGCCACGTAATGGTTCAATACGTGCCCAAATTCTATTTGGAATTAGCCTTACTAATTTTTGCTTAGTAATTCCATTGCTTTCAATATCTTGATACGCCAATACTTCAATTCGTTTCGTTAATCTTCCGATTCCGTCTATATTAAGCATTCTCTGTCACCTCTTTAGGATAATTTTTAGATAGTGCAATATGACGAATTATAGGAGCTAGCGTGAATGGTAAATCATGAACAAATGTTTTTGAGGAAGTTGCCTCACGATTTTCGTACCAATGAGCAACCATATATTGAACGGCTCTACGGTATAGTGGCTCGTCAATATATGGTTTCCCAGTCATTTGCTCAATATACGTGACAGCAGCAGAGATAGATTCATCGATAAACATATCATCTTCTGTAATATCTTCATCAATTCGTAAATAAAGTTTTACATCTTCTACCGTCAACATAAATTACACCTATGCTTTCTTCGCTAATTTAACCAAAGAATTTGTATCGACAGGCTTGCCATCACAAATCATTGTAGATTTACGAACAATATCATCTGTTTCGTTATCTTCATATGTTTTTACACCAATTTGATAGTTAGTATTTAATGCATAATCTTCAAATCGATAAATGAACGCTACAATATCACCTGTTGTAGCCGCATCAATGTTTTTAAGATAAGGCACAATTAATACGCCACGGCCAAGAATAGAGCGTTCTGGTTTCCCACCCATGCCATAATTAACACGTGCAATTGGTTGACCATTCTTATCTGTCATACCTTCAATGTTCATAAAGGTTTTCTTTGTCATTACCCAAACAGAACCTTCTTCATATTCAACAGGTAGTTCGCCTTCTGCTTTTACAAGTGTTTCATAGTCAAAATCTTTAACATCTAATTTCACACCAGCAGCCGCATCCTTTAAAATACCTGTAGGTTGACCGTTACCAGTACCATTGATAATAGCATTCTCAATAGCTTTAACCATTGCTTTGGATACGTTATTAGAAATCATATTTTCAAACGCAGATAATGCCATTACAGATGTTTCTAAAGAAATAGATACTCGGCATTGTAGTTTGAAGTGACCAAATTGGATATTACCAGTTGTTGCTTTTTGACGATCAGAACCCGCTCCTTCAGCTACCCATGTAGCCACAGGCATCACATTGCTTGTTGGAATTGCAAGACCAGATTTAAAGTTTGTATTGGTAACTAATGGCAATACCATACCAACACTTTCCATTTTTTGAACAATCTTGTTCAAAACTGTAGGTGGGATTACTGCACCAATATCTGTAGTTAATGTATTTTCATTTTGACGTAATTCAGCAGGAATTGGTGTATTGTTCATTACATATTGCATGAATGCATTGCGATATTCTACAGAATCAAATACTTCTGCACCTTGTGCACGTTGTTCTCCTACAGGTACAGGCACTGTAGTAGCAGTAGGAACAGTATTCAAAATTGCTGTTCTACGTTCTAGTTCAGTTTCTTCTGCTTCCAATGCACGCAACTCAGTTTCAATTTCATCAAGATTCAAGTTAACTTGTGTAGTGTCTTCCAACATTGCACGCAATTCTGCTCTACGTTGTCTAATTTGTTCCAAACGATTCATATTATCTCTCCTTTTAGGTAATAAAAAAACACGCTTACTGCGTGTCTAATACTTTTTATGTCATGGCCAATAATGTTAGCCGTTTTCTTTTTTCGATATCTTCATATCTCTCATAGTCCCCATTTGCCCTAGCACTAACCGATGTGCCTTTATATGCAGGGTTATCTACAATAGATACGTCATATACCGCTTTTACTGATTTAATTTTCCGTGTATAGACTTTATTTTCTCGGTCAATCTCTTCTTCTTCACCATTAACAATAAAGGCAAATGACATTTTATTTAGATCACCACGTTTAATTAAAGAATACACATCGTTTCCAATCGAAGTATCTGCTACATCCCCTGTTAATTTCAATCCTTTTTCATCAACAGTTAATTGCAATGTTCCACTAGCGGTTCTAGCAAATAGCATACCGCCATGATTGTAATTCAATACGCATTGACTAAAATCAGTATTATCAAATGCGCCTGGTAAAATCACTTCTCGATATTCATATCCAGTATAATCAGATTTCCAAATTAGCGTTTCTTCATTGAAAACTGCGGCATATCCTTCTACTGTTCGTTTTTGAATATCATCTGTATCATTCTGTATCGCCTGCACCGTCATCATTCTGTGTTCCATTTTTCGGTTCTTCCTCATTTGTATCACCTCCTTTCGATGCATTTATTTGATATTCTGAAAGGTCTTGATACTTAGCGAAGTTTAAACTTACAAGACGTTCATCTCCACCTTCGACACCTTCATACCCAAAGATTTCACGGATTTCATTCACAGTAACTGCACCTGTAGGCAATAGTGCTTGACTTACTTTAATTCTACTAGCAACAGACATGTAAGATAATCGATTACTTTCCATTATGATTTCATTCCCATGTCCTTTTTCACGGCTAGTAAACAGTTTTTCTGTGAACTCCTGTGTTAGCTTAATAGCAATAGGCTCTAGTACAGATTCATAGAATGCTATGTATTCATCCTCTGTGTAATCCCCACTAACAATTTTTTCGTTAAGCCCAAAGTGCTTATACACCATATCTCTAGCAAAGTCCATTTGTCCTTTGTTGAATGTACTTATGGTAGTTGTAAGTTGTTGAAATGTAGCCTTGTTATCTAGCGTTGCAATACCACTGCCATTTGCATTTGATACATATCTTTCCGTAAATTGTTTCCACAATGCTTGTTGGTCATCTTCACGAACTGTTCCTTCAAAATTGATAATCCCACGTAGTGAATTTCCGTTTTTGACAGAATTAATGATTGCTGCTTTTACGGCATGTAATAAATCAAGATCTTCTTTCAAAGCCTTTGAATTATCCTCGCCAAATAATTGATGAGTGTTAAAATGCCTTTTAATGTGAATCACCGCATCATATAGTACAGTCATGCTTTTACCGTTAATAAACTGGAACTTCACATATAAATTATTTGCAGTGTCTACCTTAATTTCAACACTGCCAAAATCTAATGGATACAGCCCAGTAATTACACCATTCATATCACGCTGGATATAAATGAAAGCATTGTTGTAGTTAAAGTACTGTGCAACAACCTTTTCAAGAAATTCACTTGCCGTCATGAATGGATTTGGTCTTGTTCCTAATATATGATTGATAGATTGTAACCCTGACACCATTCCAGCATCTGTTCGTCTGACATGTTTAAGCTTCATTTTACCTAAATGTCTAGCAATCGTATCTGTACAATCTCTAAACGTGGTATCTGTATATGGCACTCCACTAAAAGGGGTAAATACATTCGTATATCCATCTAGGAACTCTGCCCCAGTCAAATTAGCTTTATCAGTATTTCCAAATCCAAATATTTTATTAAAGATATTTCGATAGTTCATCATTTCACCTCCTTTCCTAAATTACATTGTGGTAATCTTCTTGATTTCTTTCATACTCAACGTATGCATCTAACATTGATGCAAATCCATCAATTCTTTTCTTTGCATGAATCGATTTTGTTGGTTGGATATTGCCATTACGATCTACATCTATTTCCACGTTAGCCATACACCATTTCAATATAGGATTGTTATCATAGTTGATTAATTTTGCTTCTAATTCTGCACCTAGTGCTTTCATTGGCCCACTCAATGTTTTCTTGCCTTGAATGACTGGGTTCATTACAGAACGACCAAACTCTGATTTCATATCTTCTACAAAATATACTGCACTCCATCCGTCGTACCCACATTTATATAAATAGATATCATCTTCCATTTGTCTTTCTTTAAACCATTCAACAATTAACCTATAATCAATTCTATTGCCCGGTGATTTTCGTATAAATCCTCTTTTGTACCATACATCATATGGTACTTTATCTTCATTTACTCGTTTTTCAAATAAATCTTCTGGTATCCAGTACATTTGCTTGATATATTTTACAGGATCATTAGGCACCATAAATAGCAATGTGGCACATGTTAAGTCCGTAGTTCCAGATAAATCTATACCACCTATACCATATCTAGGCTTTAATTCTCCTATATCAAATGTTGCTGTATTATTTAATTGTTCAAATGTTAAGAATGCTTCTGATGATGTTTCACGAATATTGAAATCCTTTGTAAGAAGATTGGTTACATGAATTGGATTATTTTGTGCAGATTTAACTTTTTCAGCTAATTGACTAACACTCTTAATCGTTCCCAAACCCGGATTAGCTTTTGTCCAGCAATTAGGATCAGTCCATTCCTTGCGACTATCCAACTCATAAATTATTGGTAAGATGCGTTCGTTTTTATAGCCTTGTTCATCATCATACCCATCTACAATCTGACAAGCCTCATCATATTTAATATCGTAAATACTTTCACGAACTGTACCAGCTGTACTTGTAATAATAGTTAGTGGTTGTTCACGTGCGCTCATACCATCAACGATAACATCATATAAATTCTTATCTTTGATAGCATGTAATTCATCAATTAAGGCCCCATGAACATTTAATCCGTCAAGATTATTTGAGTCTGATGCAAGCGGTACAAACTTACCATCATTCACATCACACAAAATTCTATTTACACGAATATGACAAACTTTATTTAGCGACTTACTTTTTTTAATCATTTTGGCCGCTTCATCCCATATAATTTTTGCTTGGTCTCTCTTTGTTGCAGCACTATATATTTCAGCGCCCATTTCACCATCTGCAATCAATAAAAAAAGGCCTATTGCGGCCGCTACAGTGGACTTACCATTTTTACGTGCCACTATCAATATAAGTTCTTGATATTCTCTTGCTTTAGTATCTTTATCAACAAATCCAAATAATGCTGCAATCATAGCTTTTTGCCATAACTCTAAGATTACTGGTTTTCCGGCCCATTTACCTTTAGAATGTTTGCAAAATAGCTCAATGAAATCAATTGCAACTTCTGCCCTGTCTTTATCATAAATGTATTGACTAGGGTTTTCTAACTTATCGACTAAATGCTTGTATACTCTACGAACACGATCAGATACAACTATTTCACCATCAATAATTTGGTTATAGTATTCTCTTATTGGGTTCATCGTCTAACACGTTCCATAATAAATTTTTTAAATTCTTCGTCATCATCTTCATTTTTAGTCTGTGGCAACTCGCTCAACAGTACTTTTATGATAGCAATATAATTTTTCATCAACGTGTTATATGCCTTAGATTCAGTCGATTCTTTTTTACCAAATTGATTATTTCCATTGCAGTATTCTTCCACAAATCCAACTTTTTCTAACTGAATTTGTAGCTCATCTAACTGCATTTCCATGTGTACAGCTTGCTCAATTGATTTTCTGATTAACTTTTTCTTTTCTTGTGGAAGTTCCTTGAAAATCTTGTTATATTCTGCAATTCTCTTCTTTTTTATTTTTTCTTTTTCTTCATTTGTCAACTCCAATCACTCCTTTGTTAACCACACCCCTCACATGTGCGACCTGTGTTTTAAACGAAACTGCTGCCCCGGTGTAGAAAAAAATATTTTCACCATAAAAATATGGGGGGGGAGTTAATTATTATCATGTTCATTATCATTTACAGCTACTAAATCACCTAACTCGTTGAATATCATCCCACGTGTCGGTCTAACTAATAGGCTTGCACCGCTCGTCAATCCAGTAGGTATCGTCATAGCATCTAGCTCTGCATGTATTGCATTGTGACATTCAATACATAAGAACATAAGATTATCCCAACCATATGCAACCGCATCATTGTTAATGTTGTTTGGGTTTAGTGGCTTTTTATGATGTACTACCCAACGTTGTCTAGTCCCATCTGCCTTATTGATACTTTTTAATCCATGGCATCTTTCGCATATATAAAGCTTTGATTCTGCATATGCCTTTGCACATCTTCTCCACCTATATGAATTATAGAAATTTTTAGAATACTCTTTTGCCATTTTTTAAAATATCCCCTTTTTTCTAGGCCACTATATTTTATACATCATATCCCATTGCTCTACGATTAATTGCATATGCTTCATCATATGTAATACCTTCACGCTCTGCTACTTTATTTAAGCAATCATCTTTAGTTGGATATTGTCCACTGTGTGTATTGATATGGCATTGCGTACAGAGTTGTATTAAGTTCTCCTTAATATCTCCACCGCCACTACCACGTGTATTAATATGATGTGGTTCTATATTTGTTCTTTGTCCGCATATTTCACAATATGACTTCCGAATTTCTTGTATCGTTTTTTTGGATGTAATTCTTTTATGCTTCATCAATTTCCTCATATAAACTAAAAAGGACCGCATCATACAGTGTTGTGCGACCTGTGTATGATGTAGTCCTTAATAGTGTGTAGTTTTTCTAGGAGGCTTGTTGAAAGTGTTCTCTTCATCCATGCCCACATACAGTATCTCATATATTGAGTGTCAAATAATAGCAACCTTTTTGTAAATTTCCTCGAAATTTTTAATTGCTCTTTTATGTAAGTTATGAACATTCTGCCTTGAACAATCTATTAGTTCTGCAACCTTTTCCCAGGTGCATCCATTAATGTACCTATCTACTAAAACAATCCTTTGCTTAGTGCTACAAATTTGATTGATCATAAATCTTGCTCGCTCTCTCTCCTGCAAGAAATCACTCCATTCTTTCATAATCTCTTCTGTAACCGCATCAAGATTTGCAACTTTATCCGCAATAGTAATTGGTTGCCCTCCACTTACTTTATCCTTACTATAATCAATGGCTTGTAAACTCATGATATCTTGTCTTATTCTAAATATTTCTCTCTCCTTACACCTTATATTCAAATCAGTATCACGTATCTGATTTAAATATTCCCTTCCAGTCATCGGCTATTATTCCCCTGTTCCTTTAATTTATCGGTCCATTCTTTCCATGTATATATTGGCATCCCTTTTGCTATTGCAAATGACCATTCACCAATGCAGCCTTTAGATGTTTCCCAGTCCCCACATAATACTAAGGCATCACATTTATTTAACATGTCCAAACATATTTTTAAGCCTTTTGAGTATTGTGTATCAAAGTACAACATGCTGAAATTGTGAAGAGGTGATAGATATGTATTGTTCTTATCTATCATTACTAGGTTTTCCATGATTGTATCAATGGAATACTTATTGGCTTTATCTCCTCCAAATGGATGAGCTACATATATTAATTGGTTTTTAATCATCCGCTTCTCCCTCTTGTACTAGATCATTGATGTGAAATGTTTCACCCTCAGCCGCATCATCTGCCAATTCTTCTTCCCATAGTTTACCCTGCGCTCTTGCACCTTTTACAAACATCTCAATTTCTTCAACTAATGGAATTAATTTATCTTGCGGTTTCTCTTCTACTTTGATCCATGAAGTACTAATTGTACATTCATCACCTTTTTTATTTGTTATCAAAAGCACATATTTAACTTCTGTGATAACTCTAGGCAGTTGTTTATGCCATTTAAAGTTAATGGATTTAATCTTCATCCACTCTTCTTCAAACAGCTTAAATACTTTAAATACTTCAAATACTAGCGTTCTTGCTTTTACATATGCTTCTAATATCTCTGGTCTGAAATCATCTTCTGTAACCAGTTGATATGTTTCAGTAATACCAGCATTATTTACTTTCTCATACTTTACTTTCTTTTTATCCCCAAATCCAATGCTTAGTATCCTCATCTTTATTTTCCTTTCCGTTGTTTATCTTCGCACACCCAATCCCCACAGAGTACTTTATTTCGTTTGTTAGTGTGAAATTTCTTTCCGCACTGCACACAGTATCTTGTGTATTTAAATGCTTTCTCTAATCTTGCTTCACGTTCTTGCTCTAGTTGTTCCTTCGTCTTTCTAGGCTCTACTGGTTTGCCTACTCTACAATCTGGACACCATGTGTTATGGCTATCTGGTGTAAACAACCTATCACATCTATGACATTTTCTTTGCATGTTTGCTCCTTAATCTTTTACAGTGCAGCTATACCCTTTTAGCTTTCTCATCCTGTGCCTAATGGTTCTTACGTTATCCCCAATATATTTATAGGCATCTCCCTGTATATTCTTCTGCTCGTTATATTTATCTAGCTGCACTCTCCATTGAATATAACTTTCACATTTACTGTGGCATCCTACTTCTCTAAATTGGCACTCCCTGCATGGTGGTTTCATAATAACTCCTTGCCCATTGATTAAATACTTTGCTCCCCCTTTAATTCATCTCTTCGCATCCTTGCCTTCATCAATGCATCAGATGATATGAATACATATCCCCAATGTTGGATGAACGCTTTAATAACTTCTTTTGAGCGCCCTTTTACAATATGATCATGTGCTTTACATACATTTCTGTATCTGTCATTCATGCTCATAGCCCTCTAATCTATTGCCTATTACTTTAACTTTCCCATTATTTAATACAAATGCTAAGTCAAAATCTAATACCGCATCATGTTGTGTTGTGTCCTGCTGGTTAATTGCCTTGCATCTCCATTGGTATTTATCAACGCTGTAATATACTTCCCCTACCATTGGTGTATCTTGTATTGATTTGCAATCAAACTCAATATGGTCCTTTTCGTATATTCTTTGTCCTAGTGTGTCTTTTGCTTCGCTTCCTCTACATAGTGTTCCGTCCTCAATTGGTACCCATGCATAGGTATCATTTTCTACTGCTAATAGTCTTATTTGTGAGTAGCTTTGCTTTATTTCATCACTACTTACCCATTCTGACCTGTTCACGTTCTTTCGTAGGCCTTTATATACTAATGGCTTCATGCTACCTCCTCACACACTGCATTGATGCCCAGTTTCTTT
The DNA here is from genome assembly GCF_041431445.1 of Veillonella sp. 20925_1_51. Lineage (NCBI taxonomy): Bacteria > Bacillati > Bacillota > Negativicutes > Veillonellales > Veillonellaceae > Veillonella > Veillonella sp. 20925_1_51. The sequence continues at coordinate 121,777 of NZ_JAPVXT010000003.1, read as the reverse complement.
AGTAACTCGTGTATCATCAATCTTCCTTTTTGTGTCCAGCGTGTAGATGCTTTGCACTCCAATCTTCCGTCTGTAGTCATGTATGTGTGTGTCTTAGTCTTTGTGTACCCTTTTCGCATTAAATCGCTGTACAAAATCCATTGACCGTTTACGCTACGTTGGATGTGTGCATCATGTAGTATCTTGTTTAAAGCTTTAGCACTTAATCCATAGTCTGCAGCAATCTGTGTTACTGTCATTGCATTTGTACTGCTTAGTATTTTGTCCACATAGTCAACCTTTGGCTCATATTCCGCTATTTGTTGTTTCTGTTGCTCAATGATAGCCTTTGATTGGTTATGTGCTTCTACTTCGTCTGCGTATAATCTCAATGCTTCTGGTAGTGTCTTTGGAATATGTAGATCATAGCTTCCTGTTTTTCTAATTTGTGGAAGTACTTCGCTAGTTACCCAGCGTTTAAATTTCTTCGCACCTGGCATCTTTGATTTCAATATCAATGAATATAGTCCAGACTCATTGATTAAATATGTTTCTCTGTTTTGACCTGTGTCGGCAATTTGCCAACGCAGCTTATCTTCTTCATCAATATGTTTTCTAATTGCATCTGCAGTATCTTTATAGCCAAGTGCAGTTGCTACGCTCTTGGCCACAAAGTACACTTCATCTTTAATAATGATTGTTCTAAGTTCCCCAAACTCATTACTATTGAATAGTGTTGTTACATGGTTCATAACTTTGTCCCCTACTATTAGGCAATACTTCTTATATGACCTAACCATTTTATTTACTCACCGCATCAATTCAGCATATATTTTTATGTTCTATAAATCTTTGTTGGAGCATATGCAGGACAGTCTTCACATTCTTCTTTCTTTAGCCAATGTAATGTACCTGCAGTTTTACCTTTGAATACTTTTATTGATGTTTTCCCCTTAGGGCAAGATGCTTTCACCCATAATGCACCGCTTTTTGCTGGTCCAAATGAATGGCTACATATTTTTCTTGGTCTACCTCTTCGCATATTCCCTCCTAGAATGGAATATTTTCATCATCATCTACAAATCCATTTTCAAAATTACTTGCTCCGCTTTCATTTTGTTTAAGGCCATATGTAAGATTTTTGACTACAATCTCTGTAATGTATCTTTTACTTCCGTCTTTTTCGTAGGATCTAGTTCTTAATTCGCCATTTACTGCTACAAAATCACCTTTACGTAACCCACTGTAAAGTTCCGCATCAACCCAACATACTATGTTGTGATATTGTGTACTCTGTTGCTCATTCACATATTTATTTGTTGCCATTCTAAATGTTAGTACTGGCTTTCCTGTTTTTGTATATCGTAGTTCTGCATCTGCTACTACGTTACCGCTCAAAAATACTTCATTTACGTTTATCATTTACTTCATCCTCCCATTTCTCACATTCTTTACTAATTACGCATAATGCCGTTATTGATACTCCTAGCATTGCCCCTATCACAATGCCTATTCCTAGTAGTTCCATGTTTTACCTCCTCAATTCTTACTAATCTGTAAAATCTGTAAGGATACCCTTCATCTGATACAGCTTCAACTACACTGTCTGTTTCTACGTAATAACCTTTTGGCGGTTGGATATAATCCCTCCACTCACTTGGCTTCAATATTTCTGTTTTTACTTTTGGTTTTTCTAAGTTTTTGCTACTATTCCACCTGCGCTTAAATGCATCTTCTTTATCTGAGTAGCATGCACTTCTTTTTTCTTTTACAAAGTAGCTTGCTAATCTCACTGCGTCTTCTGCTCTACCTTGATACAACATCAGCTTATGCATACCATGCGGCCATAATTCATTGATTTCATCTGAATACAATTCCGCATTATTTATGATCATGTGGAAATGTATTCTTGTTCTCCCCTCCGCTATGTAAATGTATTTCAATTCTTTATCCAGTTTTTTATATCTTCGCTTTAGCCTTCTTATAAAATTCTGAATATCTTTCTTTGCATCTTCCCATGTAGCAGGCTGTTCTTTATATGTGAGTGTGATGTAACAATCATTTGTAGTGAAGTTATTATCAATCAACATACGCAGCATTGCTTCTGCTTGTTTTTCATTTTGCTTTTTCTGTGCTTCTGGTGTGATGCTTTTCTTTTTTACACGCTTTCCATTCTTCCTATAGGTTCTTGATGTGTGATAATCAAGTACCTCTATCATATTTTTAGATATGACCTTCTTACGCTTCCTCATCGTAATTACTCCCCATGGTTGATTTGTTAATATGTTATATCTAGTTAATAAGAAAAGCCTTGAAATAAGCTTTTCTCTAGTCTTTCATGCCCATGTGTGATATAATTACGTTAGGTTTGGTGCGTAATTACGTGCTTGATTAGGCTACTTTAATTAGTAGCCTTTTCTTTTTGCCTAGGATAATTGCAATGCATGTCACCTTGTTCAATCTCTAAATATTGGCATGCATCGCAATGTTCCATACATATAATCCCTTTGGCCTGTCTACAGTGTATGTAGGCATGGCCTTTTTTATTGCACTCATCACATATGCTGCAGTGTCTACTCATTATTCATCACCGCATCAAGCAGTATTTCTCTTGCCCTTAATGCAAGATATACTTTGTTTTCTTTAATTGGGCCTTTACCTGTTATGCGTAATACATATTCCCCTGTCTTTCGCTTAACAAAAATAGCGCATCCATTAGCAAGAATAGTAAAGTCTAAACTTGCACTTTTATTGCTTACGCTGATTGATGTAATGTGTTCCCTTAAAACTTGCATTTCTTCATCATCAAACATTAAATATGTTTTTAGTAGATCTAGTGCTTTTTCTCTTTTGTCTTTCATGTTTTATCACCTCCTTAACCCTGCCTAACATCCAAATTGTGATGCCAGTTGTTAGTGTTAAAACCATATTGATTAATATTTGCCAGCCTTCTGCTTGCTCAATTCCTCCATATAGTCCTAACCCCAATATTCCCAAGCACCATTGCACGGTTGTAATTAGATTTATAATGTTCATCTTCTATGCCCCCTTTAGCCACTTCATGTGCTGCCCTTTCATCCATGCTTCAAATTTATCTACATGTACCAGCGTTTGTTGTGGTCCTAGTTGCATACAGATTTCATTAAATCTACCTTCATTGCGGATCATATCTATTCTTCTATAGATATACATCTTGCTCCGTCCCCATATCTTAGCTAGTGTGCTAATAGGAACATATTTTGGTTGAACACTTTCCATTTTATTAATCCTTTCTTATTGCTATAATTATTTAAAAGGAGGTCTTTTATGAAACCCACTAATGACTTATTAAAAAAATCCGAATCTATTAGTAATGCCATTCAAAAAAATATAGGGATTATGAAAGCATTACCGATTTCTAATTTTCATTTATCGCAAAAATCTATTGAACAAGAGTATTTAAACTATAAAGAAGAACTTGATTCCTTTGATTCACACGCTCATTATCTAACCAATGAAAATTTAGAAAAATTAATATTATTCATTAATAGGAATTCAAAAACTTACGCTGAATTAAAAGCAGAAGTATCCATATTAAACGATGCAACTCTCCAATTGTATTTATTCAACACTCCAAAAAAGAAAGTTGAACCACCCTTTTATTCTATTGATCGTATATCTGCAATCTCTAATACTACCTCTCTAATACAGTCCTACTTTAAACTTGTAACTATACCAAAAGATTTTTATGCACCTTATTATTTTGATGATTCTGATGAATTTCAACTAACCGTATCCGGTTTAAATTTCTTGCATCAATTGGAAAAAGAAAATCATGCATTACAACTTGCAGAAGAAAGTCTTCGTATTTCAAAGGAATCTGCTAAATATGGTAAATTTGCTGCATGGTTAGCTGGTATTGGTATATTTACAACAATAATAATTGCAATATTAACCTTTATATTCTCGTAATATTTAAAATCGTTAGTATTACTGCAATCACAAACATTCCTAGGTTAACTCTTGTGCAATATCTTATGTCTTGTAATGTTTCCTCTAGCGATTGGTCTTTGTTGTATTTCAAAGCATTAAAATATCTAAATATAATCCACTTTTTTTGAACCGCATTATGTGGCTCTTTTTTTCTATCCATTTATACGCCCCCTTTTATCTCCTCTCTTAGTGCTATAATTAGCTTGAAAGAAGGTGTTCATGATGAAACGTGACTTAGATTTAATTCGAAATATATTATTTGCTATTGAAAACTCTAATTCTATTGATGCATCTTTGACTTTGAGTAGCCTCGCAAAACTTCATCAAAACCAAGAACTTATCCTTTATCATGTTTTTCTTTTAGATGATGCAGGATTTATTATTGGTATAATCGATGAAACAGCACCTTATATTTCCATTACTAGATTAACGAACGAAGGTCATGATTATTTAGATACAATTCGTGATGATTCTATTTGGAAACAAACTAAAACCACTCTTGGTAAGATTAGTGGTTCAGCTTCTCTTGAGGTTGTCAAAGTTATTGCCTCAAAGCTTGCATTGACTTTTCTTGGACTTTAAGTTCATCTACAATTGCTTCATCAATCATGTTAATTATTGTTTTATATTTTGAGTTTTTACTTGGATCATAATGTATTACTTCTTTAATAAGGTTCTTAGCTCCAATCAATTTAATAATTCGTATTTGACTAACCTCTTTTCGCATTTCATTTATTAATGCATCACTATTTGTTCCCATTTGTCTCTCCTTCGCATCTCATTGCCTAGTGTTATAATTAGCTTGAAAGGAGGTGAGTTTATGACTAAAACAATTAAAGAGTTACAAGCTTTAGAATTTGCAATCTATCAAACACTTACTATTGATAACTTCTATGAAGTCGAATTTCTTTGTAAGTTACATGGTGAATTGATTACATGTAAATCCTTGCTTTATACTGAAAATCCATACGTCCCAATCATTCCACCAGATTATAAAAATCGTTTCGAACTAACTCCTCTTGAATTAATCGAATATGATGAATTACTTAAACTATTGCCACTTCCACAAACACACAATATTCGTAATTCCTTAATCAGTTGGCTTGCCAAGGACATAACTTTTTTCTTGAACCTATTTCTACATGTTGACTTCATTACTAAGTCCGATGAAAAACAACTTTCAAAGCTTCCTAATACTCTAAATAATGTTCTTTTCTTAGGTTCTAATCACAAAGTTCCAGTTTTATTTATTGATAAAGATGAGCCTATTACTGTTCTTTCTGCAACGGTAACTTTGAAAGATAAGTAGCTTCATATTCTAATACAGTAGAAACACTAAGAAGGATTTCATTTGCCCCTGCATATGTAAGTCCTTCTTTTTGTTTTAATAAGGAAATCACTTCCATTACAATTGGATCTTTATATGACTCTTTCACTTGATATAGTTGAGCGCTGTTCATTGGTTGTCTTAAATCTTTCATTTGATTTCACCTCTTTGTTTTATTTTCATCATTTATTCATGTATAATGTTTTTGATAGGATAATGACATATGCTGAACTACTTGGTAACAAGTAGATGTAAAGGATAAAAAACCTTTACGATAACATCTTGGTGGTTCAACCACAATTAGAAATTCTTAAAAATACAAATAAAGTTATTTCTATGATTCAATCTTCTGCAAATACTCCATTTGCAAAAGCTTTTGACCTTAATTCTCAAACACAAGGAGCATTAGCATTAGCTCAAAATGTAGCTAATAACCCAATGCTTCAATTAGCGAAATCCTCTAGTATCGCTCAATTCCGTGATTTTGGTTTTAGAAAGGAGGTGATTATAATGTGCGAAACGTTTACTATTAAAGAATTACAGATAGTTGAATATTCAATCTCTACACTAATTAATGAAGGAATGAAGCATTACAACGTTTCTTTTTTAATTCAAGCTTTAGGTGAATTAATTGAATGTAATTCTTTAACTTATCTTGACTATCAACCTTTATTAGAAAGGCCAATGTTAAAATCTAAGGAATTAGAATTAGTTGATTGGGAAAAGCTATACTCTGCAGTTCAAGATTCTTTTAAAAACACAACTTTTCCTTTTATAATTAATTACTTAATTTCTAACCCTAGATGCTTACTAAATACTATTTGTCATTTACCTTTAAATACTATGGTTAATAGTTCAATTTCATTGCCTAGTAATCTGTATGATGTTACTTTTATCGGTCTAAATAAAAAATATGACTTCTTACAGATTCCAGAAAATGAACCTATTCAGATTCTTTCTTTGCAAATATCGGAGATAAATAATTAGCTTCATATTCCAAATATTCTTTTGTTAGTTGAAGGAGTCCATATGCTTCGGCGTATGTGATTCCTTCTTCTTTTTTTATTCGTTCAATAATATCTTTTACAATTCTTGGTGGCTCTTCAATAAATAACCCCCTGCCATCAATACGCATTGGTCTAAAATCTTGTTTCAATAGATTTAATAGATCACTCTTCTTCATTTGATTTCACCTCTTCTAAATTATCAGATTTCCGTTATTTCTTTTGAAAAAAAAGAGCATCAATTTTATTCATGTCTAATTTTCCACATTCCATATTGTTTGCCACTCTATCAATTTCTCTTTGAGTAAATGGTACTTTATTCGCTAAACGTTGCCCCAGCTGTGTTGTACCAATACCTAGAAATTGAGCAAACCCTTTTAGATTGTGAAAATGTTCTTTGATAAATGCTCTTAGATTTGTATAATCAAATTCCATTTTCTCACCTCCTTTTAATTATCGGCTTTCCGTAATTCAATAATACACTTGTTTCTCTCTTTTGTCTATCGGTTTTCCGTTTAAATTTGGTTTAATATTTATAAAAATATGTTTACTTTTGACGGTTTTCCGTTTATAATGGTCGTATAGCAAGTATTAAAGGAGAAGTTATCATGAGTATTCAATTTATAAATCGTTTAAAAAGTATCATGAAAGAGCGCAAGATAACTCAAACTGAATTAGCAAAGCGTACTGGTATCCGTCAATCTTCCATTTCTGATTGGTTAAATAACCGATACGAACCAAAGCAAGATAAAGTATATATTATTGCTAAAGCATTAAATGTTAGTCCTGCATGGTTACTTGGTTATGATGAGAATATTCCAACAAATCAAACTGAAGGTTATTATGTAGATCCTGAAACTGCTGAATATGCTGAAATGCTTCGTACTCGCCCAGAAATGCGTATGTTATTCTCCGCATCACGTGGCATTTCCAAAGAAGATATGGAAAAAGCAGTTGAATATATTGAACTTTTAAAATTAAAACATAATAAATAAAACTATTAGGGGTTGTTAGTGTGATTATTAATATTATTGAGTGTGATATTCCTAATGTGAAAGCTGTTACATCTACAGGGGAGGATGAAGGTGTTCACAATATTTATATCCGTAAAAATATGTCTATTGAAGATATGAGGAAAGAAGTTGCTCATGAATTATTACATATCATCAATGAAGATTTCCACGTTGACCAACATGTTAACCTCATTGAACATATGGTAAGACGGAAAGAACTTACTGATGATGTATTAGATGAAATAGATTTCTATCATCATGTTTTGTAATATTTACTGTTTACTTATGGTTGCTTATTTTTAGGAGATAACTTTTATGTCTAATATTACTGATGAAAGGCTTGCAGAATTACGTAGATCTGCACCTCCACCATACGAACCTCAACGTTTACCTTTTGATACTTTTAATTTACTCACTCCTGAGTTAATCAAATTATCTTCAGAAGCAAATATGGCTCTAGGTGAATATAAAGGCTTTTTAGTGAATACGCCTAATCCTGTTTTGCTTTTATCCCCTATTACTACACAAGAGGCTGTATTATCCTCTAAATTAGAAGGTACACACGCAACTCTTGAAGATATTCTTAATCATGAAGCTGGCAACCAAACTGATATTCAAGATGATGAGTTAAAAGAAATCCTCAATTATCGTTCTGCATTAAAACATGCATTAGATACAATTTCACCATATAATCAGTTGTCTAATCCTGATAGTAAAGAACCCTTAACAATAAAAATTATTAAAGAAATGCATGCTATTCTCCTAGATAATGTTCGTGGTTCTACTAAACATCCAGGGGATTTTAAAAAGTTACAGAACTATATTGGTGGCTATGATTTTATTTCTTATACACCTGTTTCCCCTCAATTAACAGACTCTTATATGTCTAATCTAGAAACGTATTTACACTATGATGAGATAAATCCATTAATTCAAGCAGCTATTATTCATGCACAATTTGAAATGATTCATCCATTTGAAGATGGGAATGGACGTATAGGCAGATTACTAATTCCTTTATTCTTTTATTATCGTGGAATTATTCCATCCCCCATATTCTATATGAGTTCTTACTTCGAACGGAATCGTGATGAATACATTCATAATTTAGCCAATATTTCTAAAAATAATAATTGGGTATCTTGGATTTATTTCTTCCTAAGTGGCATAATCACTGAATCTCATAACAATACAAAAAAAGCTTTAAATATTTTATCTTTATATGAGCAATTTAAATCTTTAGGCGATTCTATAAAATCATATTACTTCATTCCAATTTTAGACTTTATTTTCCAGCATCCTATATTTACAAGTAAACAACTTATTGAAGAAATCAATGCTAGTAAACAAACTGTATTTACACTGTTGAATAAAATGGTAGATCAAGATATTTTAATTAGTTCAGATAAAGCTAAAAACAGAACATTTATTTGTCCAAAATTATTAAGTATTATAGATAGTTAAGTCTAATATTTTAATCTTTTTTAGACTATATATTTTTATAGTCCAATATATCGCATTATATTGGACTATATTTTTTAATAGTCCATTATACATAAAAATATTAGACAAAATAAAAAAGGCCTCTATCTAGCTACTACTAGATAGAGGCTTGATGCCTTAGAGACACCGCATATTTATATTATAACATACATCTAAGGCTTATTTACTATACCATTTTTTAGCCTAGGAGGTATTTTTAATGTGGGTTGAAACACGAACTACAAAAGACGGCCAAACTCGTTATAGATTTTTGGAGCGTTATACTTGCCCATATAGTGGCAAGATAAAACGTGTATCTGTTACATATGCAACAAATAGCAGACAAGCACATAAGGCTGCACAGATTGAATTACAAGCTTTAATTAATAAGGCAACTAACACTAATGTTGCTATGGAAATGACTTTAGATGCATTGCTTACCAAATATCTTGAGTCTAGACAATCATTTAGGAAGCCAGCTACTCAACGCAATTACAGGATCTATAAAAATAAGATTTTAGAAATTATACCTGCAGATATCCTTATAGGAAATATAAACACATATACATTACAAAACGCTTTGGATTCTATTGCTTTAAATCGCTCTTACTCCTATACGAAAGCTATCTTTAGTTTACTTCGCCAAGCTTTCAAATATGCTCGTCGTATGGAATTTATCCATGATATTTCTTTTTTCGATAATCTAGAACTTCAAAAACCTGTACTAAATGTAGAGAAAGTGCAACGACAACGAGATAAATTCTTAACACAAAAAGAACTAAAATTATTACTTAATAAATTAGATGCTATCAATCCAACTGTTGCTCTCTTGTGTGAATTTCAATCCTTAACAGGTTTACGCTTTGGCGAAATGGTAGCGTTGCGTGTTCAAGATTATGATGAGAGAAAATCCGAAATTGATGTGAATGCTTCTTTATCGTCTTATGGTAGTTTAAAAAGCGAGGCTATTAGATCATCGCCTAAAAATATCTATTCAATTAGAAAGGTGTCCTTAGATTCTAGAGCCAAACAAATAATTAATCATTTTATTACAATGAATAAATCAAAACAATTATGGAAACCTCGTTTTGCAAAAACTGATTACATCTTTGTAACAGATGGTGGTTATCCATTTGATGTGCATTTTGTAAATAAAATATTAAAGAAAGTTGATTTTCACAAACCGATTAGTTCGCACACATTCAGACATACACATATTTCATTTCTAGCAGAGGCTAATGTACCATTAAAAGCAATCATGGAACGTGTTGGCCACAATGAACCACGCACTACATTAGCCGTTTATACTCATGTTACTGATGAAATGAAATCAGAATTGAATAACGCTATTAATAAAATTGGATCTACTATTAGTCATAAATAGAAAAATGCCCCCATTACATACTGCATGCAATGGGGGCAAATTATTTTATTCTTTTGGGGGCAAAATGGTGGCAAAATTGTGTTATAATCCGTTACAATTTGTTATAATTTCAATTCCACAACACCATTATAAACCTTTATTCTTACTATGTTTGTTATAGTTCGTTGCAATTTGTTGTAATCCGTGATAGTTGTATGTATTGGTGGCGGAGAGGGTGGGATTCGAACCCACGGCCCCTTGCGGAGTCACTGGTTTTCAAGACCAGCTCCTTAAACCACTCGGACACCTCTCCATAACGGTACTATTATATCAGATTGGCCCAATAATAAGCAATAACGTAATAGTTAAGCAAGTAAAAAAGCTGGCTCATAGCCAGCTTTTTTCATGTGTATTTAGTGATTAGAACAAGTCTTTTTTCCACATACCAATGATAGCAATAATAGAGAATACTAATGCAACACCTATAACCTCATAGAATCCCTCTGGATCCTCTTGGAATGGCAATGGCACGTTTGTCCCCCACAAGCTAAATACGATTGTTGGCACCGCCATAGCAATAGTAAGGGTCGCCAACATTTTCATAACCAAGTTAAGGTTATTAGAAATGATGGATGTAAAGGCGTTCATCATGTTCATCAAGATATTAGAGTACATTTCAACCATCTCGATGGCCTGTTTATTCTCGATGATAACGTCCTCTAGTAAGTCCTCATCCTCTTCGTACATCTTGAGAAGATGTTTATAGGAACTATGACCACGCAAGCGCAATAGACGTTCCATAACGGTACCATTCGTGCGCAATGCAGATGTAAAGTATGTCATGGATTTCTGTAATTCCAACAATTGGAAGAAGTCTTTATTCTTTGTAGTATGACGCAATTGGACTTCAATATCGTCAGTACGGCGATTGATTTGTTGCAAGTAGCGCAAGAACATAGTTGCTGTGCGATACAAGATTTGGAACAAGAAACGCGTCTTTTTGTATGTATAGAACGTAGAAATCTGATTAGAAATGAATGGATACAACACTTCAGATTCTTCTAAGCAGATGGTAATGAAGAAGTCTGGCGTTAAGAAAATACCAAGCGGTACTGTATCATACATATCGTTACCGCGGATAACCGGAATATTAATAACGATAAAGATGTAGTTATCCTCTAACTCCACGTGAGAACGTTCTTCCATATCGAGAGCGGTCTTTAAAACGTCCGTTGGGATTTCCGTCAAAATATTGATAAGGGATAACTCATCGGGGTCTGGGTTCACCAAATTTACCCAAGAACCTTTTGTGGCATCTGATACAGTGCTATCGGAAACTAACTCTTCTTCTATATGTTTATACACCGTAATCATGCTATCCCTCCTTCCAACGAACTTATAGTAATCATCTAATAAATTATATACTATTTTATAGCTATTATTCAATTCAATTGTGAAAGTTTTGTGTATCTAGTACATACATATACAGTTTTATGTCTATTTATGATGTACAAATGTATATAGTAAAAGTATCGTAATGTTTAATCCACGCAATAAAATAACCTCTAAGTTAGTCAGTAACTAACCTAGAGGTTATTTATATCCGCCCTAATCATTCAGATCAGGATAATGTAATTTATTTCGTTCCTCTACAGAGCTATAAACTCTGCTTTCACCTAATTGCGGCGCAAGATACGAACAGAGTTCAAGATACAAAGGATGGATACGCCAGTATCACCAAATACTGCCCACCACATGGATGCATAGCCCATGAGGCCAAGCGCCATGATAAGGATTTTAACAGCAATAGCGAATACAACGTTTTGCCATGCTACACGCAATGTCGCTTTGGACAAGTCAAGGATATGTGCAATAGCAGTCAAGGATGGACGCATGAACACAACATCTGCTGCCTCGATAGCCGCATCAGCACCGCTACCCATCGCGCCACCAACATCAGCACCAGCAAGTACTGGAGCATCGTTGATGCCATCCCCTACGAACATAGTTGGACCATATTCAGAGCGAATATCTTGTACAACGGACAATTTATCTTGAGGCAACAACTGAGCACGTACAGCACTTACGCCAGTTTCTTTAGCGATATAATTTGCACTTGCTTCAGCATCACCTGTAAGCATAACAGTTTTAATATCTTGACCATTAAGATTAGCAATCGCTTCAGCAGAGTCTGGGCGAGCTTCATCGGCGATGATGATACGACCTAAGTATGTATTACCTTCTGCAACAAGAACTTCTGTGCCATATTCAGCAGCCTCTGTTGGATAGCCTTGCACATTATAGCGTTCCATAAGGCGACGGTTACCAATAAGTACTTGTTGACCATCAGTCATACCCACCATACCTTCACCAGCTAACTCTTGAACGAAATCAGAAGGTTCCACTGTAAGGCCTTGATCTTTTGCTTCAGACACGATGCTTGTTGCGATTGGATGTGTAGAAACGGCTTCGATAGCTGCCGCCATGGATAACAATTGACTGGAACTTACATGAGAGCCTACAGTTTCTACGCTGTGAACTTTGAACTCACCAGATGTGATAGTACCAGTTTTATCAAGAGCTACTGCTTTCACATTAGCCAACGCCTCGATAACGCGACCACCTTTTAATAAGATACCGTGTTTAGACGCATTGCCGATACCGGAGAAGAATGCAAGTGGCACGCTAAGCACCAATGCACATGGGCAAGAAATAACGAGGAATGTTAAGGCTGTGTAGATCCATTTATGCCATTCACCAGTAATAAGGGATGGAATGATAGCTACAGCCAATGCAAGAGCTACAACGATTGGTGTGTATACGCGAGCAAAACGCGTAATGAAACGGTCGATTTTAGGTTTAGAAGATGCTGCATTTTCCACGGCATCAAGAATTTTAGTAACCATGGATTCTTCAAGAACCTTATCTACACGCATTGTAATGCGACCAGATTCATTGATGCAACCAGACATAAGTTGAGTGCCAGGTACGGCGCGAACAGGTACAGGTTCACCTGTTACAGGTGCTGTATTAACGCGTGTTTCACCTTCAAGCACTGTGCCGTCTAGAGGAATTAAATCGCCAGGACGAACTTCGATAGTCCAGCCTACTTCAACCTTTTCAGGAGCCATAACTACGATTTCACCACCGCAGTCTGTATCTACAACCCGCACCTCCTGAGGACGCATATCGACAGCGTTCATGATTTCTGTACGACTACGATCAGTTGCTTTTTCTTCGAAGAACTCACCAATACGGTAGAACAAGATAACGCCTACGGCTTCAGGCAATGCATCGATAGCAATAGCGCCCAATGTAGCGATAGACATCAAGAAGTTCTCGTCGAACACTTGGCCTTTTAAGATATTACGACCTGCGATACGCAATACAGGGAACGCAAGAAGAATATAGGCAATATAGTAAATTGGAGTTTCGATAGACTCTGGCAAGCCGATGGACGGCACAAAGGATGACAAAACGTCATAAATCATAAATAACAAGCCTGCTACGATGACTGCAATTGTTACAGCATCACCACCACGATCCTGGTCAGGACCATGATCATCCATAGCCGCTTTAGATTTACGTTCATAATCTGCTACGGTTACGCCCTCTTCGATGGCATCACAAATGTCTTGAATGTCACGTTTAAGAGCTTCACGGTCTTCCCAAGAGCCGGTTAATTTTAATTGATGTGTAGCAAGTGTGAAATTTGCAGTCTCTACCACATCCATTTTACGGATACGATCTTCAATTTTTGCTGCGCAGTTCGGACAGTTCAAATTCTTCAATAACAATGTTTCTTCCATGATATCTCCTTTGATAATAGTGAAAGTTTCTATCCTGTATTGTAAGTTAATAGGTAATATTTTTCTAATACTTATTAGACATATCTTGTTTCATATTTTGTTATATATGTTCCTAAACATTTTTCATCAGATATTTTCATTTATATGAATACCTATTCATATGTTTATTTTAATAGAAGATATGGTGTATGTCAAGAAGAATTATCAAAATATCTATGATAATAAACAATAGTAAAATAGCCTATACTCATCATACATGAGCATAGGCCAAATCTATTTTTCTTCACTTTACAATTTACTTTACTGAGTTTCTTTATTTGATTACTTTACCAATTACATTAGTGTTATTATTATCAACTCTTCAAAGGTTCTTATTCAAAAGGATTCTTATTCAAAAAGATTAATTTCCTTTATATCTTTAAAAGCAATGGCTACGCCCTCAATAGATAGACTATGTGTAGGTTTACCTATCGCCTCGATAGTCCCTACTAATTCCGTATAGCAATGACCTGTATAATAAAGCACTCGTACAAAATCCCCTTCCACCAAGGATTGTATAGTACGGTTTAATTCCTCTATTTGATCCTCCGATAGCTCTACACGATTCTCTTTAGGCCGTGCCACAGCTGCCAGTAATACTTCAAATCCCTTTAATGCCGCAAAGGGCATAAATTGTTTCGCCCGTTGCAAACGAGACATACGATGTTTCATTAATTTATTCCCCATTATGGCCACCTACCAAGGTATTTCTAAAGCGCATTGTCCCTTCATCTTGCAAGCTAGAGGCACGTAAAATAGCGTTTTTACCAAACTGCTCCTTGATAGATAGCATTGCCTCTTGTACTTGCCGTTCCTTTTCCTCTGTATCTGTCGCAAGGGCGCTAAATAAATCCTCCTCTTGAGGGATTGCGGAACGATTTACTAAATCCTCAAAGCTTATTCCAATACGACGGATGAGCTCATTTTTATGGCAATGCTGCTCATATAATTTAATTACTGCCGTCGTTAATGCTTGCAATGAATCAGTGTACTGTTTAAGCTTTTTAGAACCTCCAGTAGAGCGCACCATATCATCTGCATAGCCAATATGAACATGAATATGGTTCGTAACCCCTTTAATTTGTAAAAGCTCTAGTACCAAGGACTCCACCATTTCCCGCATAGGCACGTAGGCCTCTTCATAGGTATAATTACGCAACAAAATCTGGCTATGCGAGATAGAATGCTTAATAGGACGATACGCATGGATATCTGCAATCGTACACGGCTCACGGCCCCAAGCATGATCGATAATGAGCTCTGCATTAACACCAAATTCCTTGTACAACTTGGCCTCTGGAACCATGGTGATGCCATGCAAATCATAAGCTCCATATTTATGTAAGCGGTTGGCTATTCCCTTACCAATCTGCCAAATGTCGGTCAAGGGCTGATGATACCAAATTTTCTCTTTAAAGAGGCTTTCATCAAGATATCCTATAAAATCAGGCGCATATTTTGCCAGGATATCGAGAGCAACCTTGGCGAGGAATAAGTTTGTTCCAATCCCAACGGTGGCATAAATCTTGGTCGCCTCTAACACCGCATCAAGTAGCATCTGCGCTAGCTCTCGAGGCGTTTTCTTGTAGAGCGGTAAGTAAGGCGTAATATCGATAAAATACTCGTCGATAGAGTATACATGTACATCCTCAGGTGCCACATACTTGAGCAAAATCCCGTAAATCTCAGCAGACGCCTGCATATACCGCTTCATATGAGGCTTCACCGTCAAATACTCAATGTGCGGAGGAATCTCAAAAAGACGACTACGATTCTTAACACCTAGCTTTTTTAAGGCTGGTGAAATGGCCAATGTAATAGCCCCTTTGCCACGAGACCCATCGGCCACCACCAAAGGCGTTGTAAACGGATCCAGCCCCAAATCGGCGCACTCCACAGACGCGTAAAAACTCTTCAAATCAATGCACATATACATTCGATCCGTATCAACTGAACCCATACAAACACCTCCTCAAACCGCTAAATAACTAGCCTCTACAAGAAATATAAAAAGAAGAATTTCTATGATTAGTATAACAAAAATACAGAGTATTTTCAAACATATGTTTGTTATTATGAAGGTAAATTTATAGAAAAATAAAAAGCACCTAACACTAGATATATAATCTAATGTTAGATGCCTATGTGTTTAACACATTATTAAATATAGCTATTTATTTCTATCTAACAAAATCCAACATCCCCAAAAATACCACTAGTCCTAATGCAATTGAAGCAAGGCCATACACAATAGTTACCCTTACATTATCTATACTTACTTCTCCATTTTTTGCAAGCACACCTGTCGGACTAAATAGAACTACAGGTCCACCGATTGGTCCAAAAGGAATATAAAACTCTACACTTTCAGCAGTATGAGTCTCACCATTCAAGATATACTTAATATCATAACCATAAATATATTTATCCATACCACGAGCTAATGGTATTTCCTTTATAACTCGTGGAAGTACAGACACAATCGTTACTGGAGTTCCATTGCGACGTAATACAAATCGTTTGATAATTAAATACAACCCACTAAGTATTAACCAAAGAGCCACACAACAGAAGTAAAATACAAAAAACTCCATGCCTCTAGCCATCACGCGCTCCTTTCCCAACAATACACTGAAAACTATCTAGTTCTATTATATATTGATGGGACTTATTTTGCTAACGTAATACAAAAAGAGCACCACCTATCGAGGGGCGACTTACGTGTCGTTTGGAGCCACGAGGTAGGTGGTGCTTTTTTGTAACTAAGTTGTCGAAATAAAGTCGGGCCCCATCAATATAGGCGCGGCCCGATAGTTTTCATTATTGTTCCGGCCCCATGTCTCGGAATTCCACATCTCTAAATTGGGTTAATTCCCCAATGAATTGGAGTTCCACGGTACCGACGGAACCATTACGGTGCTTACGAATGAGGACTTCTGCGTTGTCCCCTTTTTCGGAGTTTTCATCGTAATATTTATCGCGGTACAAGAAGATAACGATATCCGCATCTTGTTCGAGGGAACCAGATTCACGAAGGTCAGACAGTACAGGCCGTTTATCAGGTCTGCTTTCAACACTACGAGACAATTGAGACAAGGCGATGAGAGGCACATTGAACTCACGAGCGATCAATTTGAGGTTACGAGAGATTTCAGACACCTCTTGTTGACGGTTCTCGCTGCCCTTACCGGAGTTGCGGCCTTGCATCAACTGAATATAATCGACGATAACGAGATCGAGACCATGCTCCACCTTAAGACGGCGCAATTTAGATCGCATATCTTGTACGGTAAGGCCCGGCGTATCATCAATAAATAGCTTGGATTTACTCATGCGATCCGCTGCAGCGATAACCTTTTCCCAGTCAGTAGGGTCCATGTTCGCACGGCGCAGTTTTTCAGAGCTCACACCTGCCACAGAGGACAGAATACGACCAACGAGCTGTTCCTTGCCCATTTCTAGGGAGAAGAAGGCTACTGTCTTGTCGTATAGCATCGTTACGTTTTGGGCGATGTTCAAGGTGAAAGCCGTTTTACCCATCGCAGGACGGGCTGCTACGAGGATAAGGTCAGATTTTTGTAGACCATTAAAGACATGGTCCACATCTTTAAAGCCTGTTGGAACGCCTGTAATAGCGCCATCATGCTGTTGCAATGCATTTAATTTATCTAAGTTAGATAATACAACCTCCCCAATAGGAGCAAATGATGATTCGGACTGTGTTTGACCACTTACGTCCAATACCATTTGTTCCGCCTTGTTAAGGATAGCCGTTGGCTCATCTTCGCCAGCGTACGTCATGCCTACGATTTTATTCCCTGCATCGATAAGGCGGCGCAACTGAGCTTTCTCACTAATGATTTTCGCATGTTCCTCTACATTATAGGACACCGATTCATTAGCCAAAGATGTAATATATGCAAGACCGCCTACCGCATCGAGACGCTTACGACGATCTAGCTCTTCACCAACAGTGATAAAGTCCGCCGTCTTGTTAGCATGCACGATTTCTAAGATAGCATCATAAATAATACGATGCGCATCGCGGTAAAAGTCTTCAGATTTTAGAATACTCGTTACCGTATCGACAACGGCACCCGAGTTGGATCCATTCGTTAATAAAGCCCCCAAAACGGCTTTTTCCGCATCTAAATTATGCGGTGGAATGCGCACATCCATGATAATCCCCTTTATAAAACCACTAAGGATAAAAGAATTCACCATACTCAAAGAGCATGGTGAACACTATTATTCAGCTACTACATTAACCTTGATAGTACTTGTAATTTCAGGATGAACACGAACGAGTACATCATGTACGCCTAATGTTTTCAATGGTTCTTTGATTTCGATTTTCTTTTTATCGATATCTACTTTGTATTGCGCTTTAGCTGCATCGGAAATATCTTTTGCAGTAACGGAACCGAATACACGACCTTCTTCGCCCATGCGAACTTTTACAGTTACTTCAACCTTGGTCAATTGAGCTGCCAAGATTTTAGCCTCGTCATTGGCAACAGCTTTATTGTGAGCGATGGATTCTTGCTTTTGTTTCGCATTATTTACGTTAGTTGCTGTACCTTCAAGGCCAAGACCTTTTTTGATCAATACATTACGGCCATATGCATCGCTAACTTCAACGATTTCGCCTTTTTTACCAACCTTTTTAACGTCTTCTAACAATACTACTTTCATTGTTCTTCCTCCTCTTTCTCTGCGGAATGAAGGGCTTCAAGAGCATGGTCTAAGATAGCCTTCTTCGCTTCCTCTATCGTCATACCTTGTAATTGGGCACCAGCCACGGTTCTGTGACCACCGCCACCCAAGGCTTCCATTACAACTTGTACATTTACCTTGCCTTTGGATCGAGCGCTAACGCCGATACCGCCGTCATTCAAGGAATACAGTACAAAGGCTGCTTCAATATCTTCATTACTGATGAGCATGTCTGCACTTTGTGCAGCTAATGCCATCATATCCTTCAAACCTTCAGGAGCTACAGAAATAGCAATTCCTTCAGTTCGATTGGCTTCAAATACCATTTTAGCACGCAATTGAACAGAATCGAAGGTTTCAATAAATAATTGTTTAACGCGTTCAATATCTGC
Organism: Veillonella sp. 20925_1_51; assembly: GCF_041431445.1. Taxonomy (NCBI): domain Bacteria; kingdom Bacillati; phylum Bacillota; class Negativicutes; order Veillonellales; family Veillonellaceae; genus Veillonella; species Veillonella sp. 20925_1_51. The sequence goes on along the minus strand of NZ_JAPVXT010000003.1, from coordinate 102,681 downwards.
CCCTGCACGGCGTAAGAATGCGGCCGCTTCAAAGGTACGTGCCCCAGTTTGTTGCACAAAGTTCTTCGTATCAAGCACGATGCCCGCATAAATGCCTGTAGCTTCTGCTTTTGAAAGTTTTACGCCACCACCTGCGTATTGTACAAGCTCTGTAACAAGCTCAGATGTAGATGATGCAGTTGGTTCCAAGTATGTAAGCAATGGGTTTTCTACGAAGTCCGCTGCACGACGATGATGATCGATAACGATGCGTCGTTCAGAAATTTCAAGAGCCTCTTGAGCTGCGACCATTTCTTGGCGATGTGTATCACATACAATGGTGAGCGTATTAGCATCTACCCAAGTTTTTGCCGCTTCAGGAGTAATAATATGTTCTGTCCAGAACTCATCCTCTTTCAGAACAGTCACCATTTTATCAATGGCGCTCGTTTCCTTTGAAAGTACGATGCGCAGTTCTTTACCCAAGGTACGCGCAATAGCTACAACACCGACAATGCCACCTAACGCATCATAGTCTTCACGCTTATGACCCATCACAAGGATTTTATCGGAATCAAGCATAAGCTCATGTAAAGCTTGCGATACAACACGAGCACGAACACGGGTATTCTTCTCAACACCAGCTGTATTACCGCCGAAGAAGCGGGTACTTTCACCATCCATAATACACACTTGGTCACCACCGCGACCTAATGCGATATCTAAGGCGGCGCGAGCACGACTAGAAACCTCTTTTACAGAGCCTACGTTCTCGCTAATCCCGATAGAAATCGTTGCAGGCACTTGACGGGGTGAAGGCAATTTACGGATTCTCTCAAGGATTTTAAACCCATCTTCCTCCATCGCATGAAGTGCACCACGAGAAATAGCAAAGGTATACATATCATCTTGGAAGTTACGAATGAAGCCTTCTTGTCTATCAATTTCATCCATAATAATGTTATTAATATCTGTCCAAACGCTAGTATACTCGCGGTCACTAAGACCTTTTGTCAATTCTTCGAGATTATCGATTTGAATCATGCCCCACACAGGCTGATTTTCTTCGGCTTTAATACGGGCCTTTTCTAAGTCTGTAATATTCTTAAAGTAAAGAGCCATTACTGCATGCTCTGCCAATTCATCTTCACTATGAATATCTGGTCGTGCATCACGAGGATCAATGAATTTGTAAATAATTTGGAAATACTTATCTCCATACTGTTCCGTCATAAATCCAGATTTTCCCCAGATTTTATCAATACGGAAGCCAGGCATAAGAGCAGACATTTTTTGAAGTTTATTCCAGTCTACCTTAACCCAGTCTGCAAAGACACTATTATTCCATACGAGGGTACCTTGTTTATTAACAAGAGCAATCCCCATTGGCAAGTTTTGTAAGGCAAAGTTCGAAGCTTGTGTGACGTTTTTCATCATCGCCCCAAACTGTTCCCTTGCTAAACGACGCCGGTTATGAAGGGTGTTATAATTAACCAAATACGCCGCTACCACGATAATTAAAGCTAGAATTGCAATGGCCCAATTTAGATAGGCCAACAATAATAACAATAATACGATAACGGTAATAATGGTAATTTCTAAACCTTCCCATTTCCGTTGAAAGGATTTCATAACGGCCTCCTTTCTATTACTATTGACGCGCTTTGTAACGTGTCCGTAAATCTAAAAACATATCTATGACACCAAATATAGCTAATGCTTGTCCAAAGAAAAAGGCATACACCCCAAGCAATATCCACTTCAATTTATTACTCATGCGGTAACTACTCATTAAATCTGCTAAAGCTGCAAAGCCATGAATAGAACACATAGAACTACCGAGGAGTAATACATTAGTACTAATGGCTATGACCCAGGAAGAGTCCATATTGATATGCGGCGTACCATATATACCAATAATACCTAAAGCGTATAGCCCTGCACTCCAGACAGGCATCTTCCATTCTTCAATTGGTAAAAATCGAGGTATGGAGATACGTAATCTTTTACCTAGCCATATAGATATCTGAATAGTTATATAACTGTATGATACTGCAGCTATAGCTACAGCTACAAAAAACGCATCCTTCAAACCAGTAGCAAGCTTATCTACATTTTTCACAAATAAATCAGCTTGTTCCTGTGTGATATTAGGATTCGTCTGTAATGCTTGATCAGCAATCATACGAGCTTGCTCAGTCATCTGTGTATCTATCATTGATAGAGTAATACCAGATACATATACTTGTGCCATTAAAGTTACTAATACAGCAACAAACATAGCAATACTAGGGAGTAGTAGTCGTTTAATCGTCCCTAAAGAAAGACGGTTACCTTCTCCTACCCCTACACCTACCGCAGCAAATAAGCCAACAGGTATACCATTCCATGGTCCAAACAAAACTACCGCTAAGAAAGTAGTAACAACAGCTGCCGATATACTATACTTGCGACCCCATTTTGTTCCAATTATGCCAATGGCTGCAGGTGTAACAAAAAATGATAAAAAAGCGAAAGCTGGTAAATACACACTAATAGCACTAAGGATGACACCTATAGCACTAACAAATCCTGTTTCTACCATCGCTCTTGTATTTGTTTGTTTCATAAATCTCCATTCTATATAAGAAGATAGATTAATTGGTATCTTTTAATTATAACAGTTTAAAAAGGTAACTTCAAATACCCTATGTAGTAGACAAATGCGATAACACCGCTATTTATAGTAGATTCCATAGGTCCTTTTTAAAATGTTAAAAGTACCACACCATAGGGTGCGGTACTTTTGTTTATTATATGTGATTATACGTCTTGAATAATCGGCAAGATCATAGGACGACGGCGAGTTTTATCGTAGAAGAATTTACCCAACGCGTCACGTACGTTTTGCTTAATCGTAGTCCAGTCTTTAATGCGTTGCATTTCGCATTCTTCAAGAACTTGGTCTACGCGGTGTTCTGCAGCAATCATAAGTTCTTCTGCATCGCGTACGTATACGAAGCCACGAGATACGAGGTCTGGACCAGCTACGATTGTACCAGAAGCTTTATCCATCGCCATTACAACGATAACCATGCCTTCTTGTGCCAATTGTTGACGGTCACGGATAACGATGTTACCTACATCGCCAACGCCAAGGCCATCAACGAAGATAGCACCAGCTTGTACACGGCCACCTTTACGTCCACCATCTTTATCAAATTCAAAGATTTGACCATTGTCGCCGATAAGAACTTTCTTAGGATCTACGCCCATAGCAACGCCAAGTTCACCATGGCGGCGCAACATGCGGTACTCACCATGAACTGGAATGAAGTATTCTGGGCGAACAAGGTTAAGCATTGTTTTAAGCTCTTCTTGGCTCGCATGACCAGATACGTGGATACCACGATCTTTACCATATACAACGTGACAACCTAATCGGAGCAAGTTATCGATAGTTCTACCTACAGCACCTTCGTTACCTGGAATTGGTGTAGCAGAGATGATAACTGTATCATTCGGTGCCAACTCTACAGTGCGGTGGTTGCTTGTAGCCATACGGGACAAGCCTGCCATCGGTTCACCTTGAGAACCAGTTGTTAAGATCATAATTTGGTCATCTGTGTAGTTGTGCATTACATCTACGTCGATGATTGTATTTGGTGGAATGTTCAAATAACCGCGTTCTTGAGCGATTTCTGTAACATTTACCATACTGCGCCCCATAACGACAACCTTACGGTTGAACATAACTGCCGCATCAATAGCTTGTTGGATACGAGATACGTTAGATGCAAATGTAGCTAACACAACGCGGCCTTTTGCTTCTCCAACAGCTTGTTTAATAGCAGGGCCTACGGAACTTTCAGAACCTGTAGTACCTGGTTTTTCAACGTTTGTAGAGTCGGACATCAAGGCCAATACACCTTTATTGCCAAGCTCAGCAAATTTGTGCATATCCATCAAACGGCCATCAACTGGTGTTTGGTCGATTTTAAAGTCACCTGTATGAAGTACAGTCCCGATTGGTGTATCAAAGTACACAGCGCAGGAGTCAGGAATGGAGTGGTTTGTTTGGATAAAACCAACCTTAACTTGACCAATTTGAACTTCATCGCCTGCAGCAATAGTACGAAGACATTTTGGAGATACCTTATGTTCTTTAAACTTGCCTTCAATCAAACCACAAACGAGATTTGTTGCATATACTGGGCAGTTAATTTCTTTCATAAGGTATGCCAAGGAGCCAATATGGTCCTCGTGACCATGGGTAATTACGACAGCTTTCACGCGATCCTTATTCTCGATGATATAGCTCATATCAGGAATAACGATATCTACGCCAAGCATATCTTCGCTAGGGAACGCAAGACCAGAGTCGAGAACGATGATTTCGTCCTCATATTGGAAGATGGTCATGTTTTTACCGATTTCACCAAGACCGCCAAGAGGGATGATTTGGAATTTACCCTTATTAGCGCCATTTGGTGTACGACCTACTAATTCCACAGGAGCCTCTTGATTGTTGCGGTTTGTGGAGCGGTTATTTGGACGGTTGTTGTTACGGTTTTGACTATTGCGACCATTGTTAGAGCGCGTATTACGCGTATTTTCACTACGTTCACCACGTGGTGCACGAGTTTGACGAGGTTTACGTTCTGTACGTTCTTGACCTTCACCTTGCTCAGCATTGCGACGTGTATTTGTACGGCGTGTCGTATTAGTACGACCACCATTTGCATTTGTACGAGTATTTGTACGGCGTTGGCGTGTTGTGCCTTCACCTTCACCAGCTGCATGTTGACGAGTACGACCCTCGCCAGCAGGGCGGCGTGTATTAGTGCGGCGGCGAGTCTGTTTATGTTCGCCTTCAGCCGCAGCTGTACGAGTAGCAGGTTTTGCTACTGTTGGTTCTGCTTTCACTTGTGCAGTAACCTGATTATCTGTTGTATTCACAGTTCCTCCTAAAATTTTGTTCATTATTTTATTTAACATAGTTTCTTTTCTCACCTATCACTTGAATTGATCTATGCTATGGAGGCCACACAAAGAAAAAGGCGCTAAAATACTAGCGTCTCGTCAAATAGGCGCAAAAATGCGCTATCAATTTTTGCCGTTCCTAGTGTTGTTGTGACCATTTGCCATAGCAAATGAGTATATTGCCATCATTAGACATGTCAGCCGCGACGGGTACGTTCTCTTCGTTCCAATCTAATGATCTTTACAATATAATCCGATCGATTTTGATGAAAGCCTCGCTTTCATACGTTATGTCTATTGTAACATAAAAATAGCGTTAACAAAAGAGGGTAGCCCCCATGTTAACGCTATTTAGATATATTACATTCTATTTGTCATCATCTGGCATAGTTTTGTAAAACCCTTCGATACGCCACGCACCATTCTCTTCAATGACAGAAATATAGCGCTTCATCGGCGTTGATTCTACAACACCGGCGCCAACCTTTGTAGTTTGTAGGTTTGCATCAAAGACAATGCGCTTCAAATCCCCTGTGCGACTCACCCGTGTAATACCTAGGGATACTACATCCACCTTTGGCGCCTGTTTCATGGACTCTAGCCATTTTTGCTTCTCCACTGGATTTGTACTAGCTTGGCTAATAATATAGGTGAAAGCCTTATCATAATCCTTGTTATTTACGGCATCAAAATAATTTTGCACAGAAGCTCGCGCTGCTTCCGCACTGCCTTCACCAACGATAGAGTTTGTAAGCCATCCGTCAGGGAATACTTCATTAGCTGGGCCCATCTCACGTAAAGATGCGCCAAACACACAGATTACTATAACAAGTAATCCCACTAGAACACGTGTAGTTAAAGCACTACTCGTAGGAGATACCTTCATAATAGATGCCAAGCGCTTATCTATGACGATATGTTGCAATGCGCTGCCATATTGATTATCCTGTGGCTGTCCTTTTACACATAACAAACCTAATAAGATTAAAGGCCCTACAAAAGGAATAAGAAACAGCAACAAGGTAGCACTGCTTTTACCTGTATCATGAAGACGTCGTACAGATAAAGCAGCCAAAGGCATTAAGGAAACTAAGCTGAGTATAGCAACGATAAGACCTGCTAATCCGATTAGATACGGCCCCGTATGGAATATGGCGGTTAAACCATAAAACACCGCTAACAAGCCGACAATAGCAATATGCCACAACAACAGAAATTGGAAAAACTCTCTACGAGAGGCGCGTCCATCCGTATCCATAAACTTTTTCCCCATTACATAGAGGAATGTATCCTTATAGCTCAACTGATAATGAGATAAAGGATAAATCACATCACCTTCTGGTGCGATGCGCTCCACCTCTGTTGCCACTGTATACTGCCCACAGGTAGGGCAAAACATAGCCGCCTCATCACAATAATGACGGCAAGCATCACAATACCGTTTCATAAACTTCTCTCCAAAACTCTCAATCTTTTATTATTTTAACTATCTCAATTACTTATTATTTTAATTATCTCAATCACCTATTATTTTAAATAGGTATCTACCGCCTCAGCAAATCCTTGTCGATACAGATTAGCTCCGCCGTTTGCAGGATGGCGCAAACCAATGGCAGATAGACCAAATTTGCCCATCGTATCGGCAGACTTTTGCCCTACGGCGAGCACGAGAGGATCTGCACCACCTAATTCTATATGTAGATCTAACAAGCGTTTTGTATACTCCCAACCTACTTGTTGTTCTCTATCCGTAGGTGTGCGATTCGTCAGTGGATTTCCATCCTTATGTGGGTGGAATGGGAATATATTCCACAGCAATGTGTCATAAGGATCGATGCCCTTTTCAACAATGGCACTCCATACTACAGTGTCAGTAGGTTCATTAAAACCATCCTTTTGCTGTGTTCCTTTTAACAAAGAGCTAGTAGGTGAACTAGTACGTTCCAACTGAATAGTCGTGACATCCTTCGCACGAATGGTTTTATGCTTATCTAGTAGCATTCTTTCACAAGTAATAGCAATACCTGTAAAGCGGCCCCCTTGATAGCCTACAGCCTCAGCCACCACAAAAACCTTAGCTCGACCTAAGCGCGGCAATAAATAAGCGACCAAATTATCTCGACGCACTCGGGCCGCATCAAAGCCCTTTGTGACAATCTCTAAATCAGGATTAACCTCACCCCAAGGATTATGGACAAGACTCCCCGAATACTGGGCGAGCCAATCTACAAAACCGCGCACCGTCTCTACGCGCTCTGTATCAAAGGACCCTATATATTCATCAAAAGACAAGGTCTTCTCTAACTCAAACAAAGACATACAGCCTCCAATTTAAATTTCATATGTTATTACCGATATATATCTACTATACATGATAATTACACGAATTGCATAAGAAATATATAGTTATATGTACTACAATCAAGATGTCACCACTCCGTTCTGGGGAAACAGGTACAGAAAGGAGGTGCAACAGTGAAAGATATTCTTATAATCCTTCTAGTTCCTATCGTGGTAAATGTGACCAGCTATCTCATTTGCAAGTGGTTAGATAGGAAATTTCATGGTGATTAACCCCGTTAGCTTAGACGACCATAAGCAATAAAAAACTCCCTCAAGTATTTCGCGGTTCTTGAGGGAGTTTTTTTGTGCTAACAGTGAATTCTTACAATCCTTCAGCTACTTATAGTATACATTATTTTAGAGTTTTGTCTATTATAAAACACCCAAGCAGAAAAGTTCTTGGGTGTTTCTTTTGAGATGTATATAACTGATATATAAAACTAAATATAGAACTCGATTTTGTCTTCTTTTGCGAGTTGGAATTGTTCGAAGATATGGTTACGTATATTAACAAAGTTCGGCGATGTACGATCGGTTCTGTCGATGATGTTTACAGGGATGATAGTTTGTACACGACCTGGATTTGCCGCTAGTACTACGACGCGGTCCGCAAGGACTACGGCTTCTTCAATATCGTGGGTAACAAATACAACCGTCTTGCCTTCTTCGCGGCAGATACGAGAGATTTCGTCTTGCAAATTGATGCGTGTTAACGCATCAAGGGCGCCTAACGGCTCGTCCATAAAGATAATATCTGGATCTACCGCTAGTGCACGGGCAATGGATACACGTTGTTGCATGCCCCCAGATAACTCTGCTGGGTAGCGATTACGAGCGTGGTCAAGGCCTACCATTTTAACGTATTTATCGATGATAGCAGGACGCTCTTCTTTAGGCACCTTTTTACTTTCAAGGCCTAGCTCAATATTGCTTTCCACCGTACGCCATGGCAACAAGCCATAATTTTGGAATACCGTTACATATCTGAGTTGAGGCGCTTTCACCTCTTCACCGTCGATAGTAATGGAACCAGATGTAACGAGCTCAAAGCCCGCCATAGCGTTTAATAGCGTACTTTTACCGGAACCAGAAGGGCCTAAGAGGCAAATAAACTCGCCCTTTTCAATGTCTAGATTAATATCTTCAAGAATGGTGAGTGGTTCCCCATCTTTCATAAATTCCTTATGTGCATTGCGCACCGAAATGTAACCCATGAGGCCACCTCCTATTTCTCAATACCCCAACGTTTGTAAATCCATTTTTCGATGAGGGATACGCCCCAATCGAGTAAAAGCCCAACGAAACCGATGGTCAAAATGGCTACCATCAAGAGATCGTTACGCAAGTTATTTCTCATATCGATAATGAGGAAGCCAAGGCCTGTTTGAGAGCCTACCATTTCCCCTGTTACAAGGAAGATCCACGCCGTACCAAGGGCGATGTGAAGACCCGATGCAATGCCTGGGAATACGGCAGGTAATACGACTTTAAATAATAGTTCTGGCTGTTTAATACCAAAGTTGCGCGCTACCTTGATGTACACAGGGTCAATATTTTGAATAGCAGACACGGTGGACAATAACACCGGGAAGAATGCTGCGATAAAGATGATAACGATAGCTGGTGCTTGACCGATACCGAAGAAGAGAACGATAAACGGCAACCACGCCACAGGAGAAATTGGTCGAATGACTTGAACGATTGGATTGATGTAGTTCCAAATCCCCTTATACCACCCCAAGATAAGGCCGAAGAATACGCCAGCCACAACGGAAATGATGTAACCGATAAAGAAACGCACTAAACTATCTGCAATATCTTTAAAAAGAACACCGTCGCCTATAAGTTCTCCAAATCCGAGTAATACCTTATATGGCGTTGGAAATAGCGCTTCATTAAAACCGCCGAGGCGAACGATCAACTCCCAAATTAGCCAAGCTGCGATAAATGAACCTGGCACATATGTATATTTCTTCATGGTCCCCCTCCTATGGTAACAATGATGTATCTACAAACTCTGAATAGGTCGGCACTTTTTTGATTAAATCAATATGTGTCATATGATGCACAAGCGCATTATAACGGTCCTCTGTAAGGGCTAAATCTTTAAACCCAATCACTTGTAAGGAACGTTCAATAATAGGATCCTTAAACTTTAAATATTTTAAGGCAATTTCTTTTTGGGACTCTGGATGCTCATCTAGGTATTTACCTGCATCGAGATAGGCTTTTGTGAAAGCTTTTGCCAAGTCATGATGTTCATCGACGAATTGACCATTAAACACGAGGGCACAGCAAATATTATCATGCCAGAGATGGTCAGGATCTTCGAAGACCTTCCCAGTTCCCATTTCAAGGGCTAGAGAGCCAAATGGTTCGGCTACACTATACCCAGCAATTTGACCTACCGATAGAGCAGATGGCATTTCTGGAGGGCTCATTTCTACGATTTGTACATCTTTTTCAGAAAGACCCGCTTCTTCAAGCATGCAATCCACGAGAACTTTTTGAGTAGATTGTTTATGAGGGATAGCAAAGGATTTGCCTTTTAAGTCTTGAACGGAGTTAATATCCTTATTAACGATAATAATATTACCCTCTGTATGACCAAGTGCAGCAGCACGGACATCAATGCCTTGTTCACGAGCCTTTACACCAAGTTCAACAAGAACAGCTGCGGCATCTACCTTACCAGTATTTAACGCATCCATAAGCTCTGGCCAAGACCCATATTTAACAAGCTCTACATGAACAGGACCATCTGCCGTTTCCAGCTCTTTTGTAGCAAATACTGGTAATGCATGGGTAATTGGTAAATAGGCTACGCGTACAGTCTTTAATTCTTGTGCCGTCTTTGGTTTATAGTGTTCATGATAACCATAGGCTATGCAGCCAATAACCAAGAGAACCACTCCGATGATTAGATACCATGTCTTCTTCATAACTTCCCCTCTTTCTACCTCACAACAAGGGGCGTTTTTGACACATGTCATTTTTCACACTTTTCTAAAACCTAGATGAAGTCTGGTTCTAGAATACCTTGTCTTCTAAACTTATTTATACCCTACTATATCAATATGTATTAATTATGTCAATAAAACACAGTAATATTGTAGGTATTATTATTTAGGTACGAAATACATCAATATAGACCAAATAAATCCAAATAAATATAGTAGTCTAAGTATAGTAGTCTAAAGATATGAACTACTATATCTACAAAACGATTTAGCACTCCAGCTTTAGCAATACTATAAACAAGAACTCTATCACTAAACAAAAAAGCAGGTAGTATCCATTGGATACTACCTGCTACTAGCTTTAATATTTTCAGCTTTAATATTTTCACTTATTGTTAGATTGTATGTGAAGATTCACTTAAAACAGTGTCTTTTTATTTAGTATATATACTTCTGCTGTACCAGCTTCGCTAGACTCAGATACATTTGGGTAGATAGTAGACTGACGGAAGTGCTTGATTTCACCTTTTGGAACGATGAGCATTAGAGGTTTACCAGAGGCGATTATCTTGTTAAATTCCTCTTCGTTAACTTGTTCCATAAGATATTTCTTTGACCACTCGGCACTGCGTTTTTTAATTTTATCTCGATCATCCCAGCGACTTTCATCACCGTTGATTTTAATAATCTTATGACCTGTATAGTATACAGCGGATGTACTGTACCCGTTGTAGTAATAGATATCCCCATCATAGGAGTCTACCACAGGCACTACATCGATATTACTACGCTGTTTTACAAATGGTTCTAACCCTTCTACCACAACAATGGAAGAAATAACCATCGTACCTAGGACAATGACACTAACAAGACGATACCCTTTTTTCGTATACCATGCGTGGAATAAAAGGATTACGGCTACAGCCGCCACAACATAGAGCAAGAAGTAGAAGCCCCATGGAGCAAAGAATGATCCCGCTACATAAGCAATCCATAAGAGTAAGGTAGGTCCCATAATGACCCATTTAACAGCTCTAGATTTACCTTTACGTATAATCTTCATAACGCCCATAGCGCCGATGGCACTAAAGGGAACTAAGCTCACGAATGTATATAAAGGATATTTTGTAGCCATTAAGGTGTAGAACAAAACGACCCCAACACCCCAAGTCATGTTATAGATAAAGGCTGTATGACGCTGTTTAAAACCATCAATCATGCCGTAAATAACAGCACCAGTCCACGGCAAAGAAGCACCTAGGAAGATGGCGATATAATACCACCACACATTATCTTCAGGATGTTCAGATTGTGTGGCCCGTGTTACATTGTGAAGCCCTAAGAAGCCATTGATAAAATCTTGACCGTGAACGCTGTACATATACACATACCACGGCAAGCAGACTACACAAAAGGCAAGAATGCCACGCCAATCAAAGATAGCTTTCACCATCGACCAAGAACGATTGATCCCAGCAAAAACGAGTAAAATCATACCAGGCAAAACGAGTGCTACAGGCCCCTTTGTGAGCACCCCGAGGGCTGCAAAGATATAGGCCACAATCATAGCATGTGGTTTCTGTTCCACCATCCCCTTATAGGAATAAATCATGACCATGATCGTCGTATAAAGTAGCACCATATCCGTAATAACGCCATGAGCTACGGTCCAGAACATGAGGGATGTACCAAGAACACCGGCCGCAATTAAGCCGAGAGCCCACTTGCCGCTCATAGTACGCGTCGATTGATACATAGTCGCTACAGATAAAGCGCCAAAGATAGCACTTGGTAAACGAACCACCCAATCGGCAATACCAAAGATTTTAAATCCAAGGGCAATGAGCCAATAAATCATAATTGGTTTATCGTACCAATAGGTACCGTAAATTTGAGGTGACAACCAATCTCCGGAGAGAACCATTTCCTTAGCAGTTAACGCATAGTTAGATTCCACAGGATCCGTAACAGGCAACATATTATTGCCAAACAGATAAAAAACGAGCCATACAATAAATACGACTGGCGTTAATCGTGAAAGTTTCATAAGGGCCTCCTTATCGGCGATTGCGATAGTATTTAAAGCCCAATACAGCCGCTATAATAACGAATACAACAATCATAACAATCAAGAATTCATGATTGTATTGGATAAGATCCTTCCAATTTTCACCGAGTACTTTACCCAGGTAAACAAGAAGGATTGTCCAAGGAATCGTGCCTAGTACAGTCCAAATGACAAAATGCCACATTGGATAACGAGCCATGCCAGCTGGGAAAGAAATAAATGTACGAACACCTGGCAACAAACGGCCAAAGAACACCGCGGCACCACCATACTTATTAAACAACTTTTCAGCGAGTTCAAATTTATGTTCATTAAAGAATATGTATTTGCCATATTTCAAAAGAAGTGGACGTCCGCCATGCTCACCCATCCAGTAGGATAAGATAGAGCCTACAATCCCTGCTAAAATACCTACAACCATAGTCGTATGTAAATCAAATATGCCCTGAGCAATCAGATATCCTGCAAAACCTAAGACGATTTCACTAGGAATAGGAATGTTAGCATTTTCCAAAACCATTGCAATAAACATGGCTCCATAGCCATACGTTTCCATAAATGAAATGATATATTCCACTGTTTTACCCCTTTTTAATCCCCATACGGGTCCATTATGCACAAATTTTTGGGCATAGTATTTTCATCATTACCATACTTATTCGGTATATCTTATATTTTACCATAATAAAAAGGCCCTCACCACAGGTGAAAGCCTTTTTACCATTTAACTGTATGCGATTATTGCAATTCAGTAGTTTGAGTTGTTACTTCACGAGCCGTAGTAAATGCAGCAAGTTCTGCATCACCAGAACCAAGGATTACTTTGTTAGCTACTAGCGCATTAGCCGCTGTTTTAGCATCTTGTAAAGTAATTCCAGCACGAGGAGCACTAATTGTGACTGATGTGCTTTTACCACCGACCGTAGAAAATGTAAGATATACAACGCGTTTTTCCGCCATGTGGGCGCCTCCTTTCACGTTTCATAAACAAGTTCTCGAATTTAGATAGAATAGGATGATTTCTGCAATTCTGTAATTACACAAATTACACTTAGATTAAATATATCTATCTACAATTCATATCAATAAGGATGGGAATGTGTGGACTTGCGATTGCTACACCCTTTTACGACTATGCAAGGATGTATGAAATCAGCAATTTAGGATGTGTTTGGATCACCTAAAAAAAGAATAGATAAGATTCAATTAATGTCCTAAGGATACTTCATTGACGCGGACCACGTCGGACAAGCTGTGGTCATACAAGGCTGCCAGCGCATTACCAACAGTTTTTACATTATCGTCGGACGCTTCTTCTGCAACACGAGTATAGGTTACGTCTTTGTACTTCGGCGCATCTTCGGTACCGATGTTAAAACGCAACACCAATTTAGTGCGTTTAATGTTAGCCATCGTATCACCTCCTTTCACCCTCTTATATTCCTGAGGTCCTCCTTCGACAACCCCCTCTAAAGTAATTGCGGTAATCATTGTGAAAGTCAGAGAACAACAACTTTAAATCTATCCTTCTTACAGTATTTATATAAATCTAACAAACAATATAGGAGCATACACGCTATAAACTTGTCATAAATACAGAAAAAGACCCTTACAAGTCATTAGCTATACAAATATAACTAACAACTGTAAAGGTCTACATAAGCCCATAAAGGGCAATGAAAATCTATAAAGTACCATAAACTATTATTAAGGTCTATGCTCAATAGATAAATACTATTCAGTTTTCAAGGCTAGCATAAAGTCATGTGCTTTTACAGCTGCTTCAGTATCTACAAAGTGTAGCGGGTTTAATAAGCGACAGAATTTAAAGAGATATTCATGTTTACGTAAAATTTCTTTTACATGTAACACCGTATCGCGCGCCGTACGAGCCGAACTATAGCCATTCATCATAGCGTATAGGTAAGAAATCGGTAGATTATCTTCACGCAAATAGCTATGCACAAAGATGAGTAAATCCCAACCTTGTGGTGTAAATTCAGGCCAACGACGACCATTTTCCCAATCTAATAAAGTAACCTTATCAGTATCTGGATCATAGGTGATATCTCGCATGGCAGGACGGCCATGGGACAAACCATAGTCATGAAGTTGTCCCAATGTTTTACCAAAACTATAGAAGATATGAGTAACCATATCTTGTAAGCTATCATCATCAGGATGTTTCGCTGGCAATTCACTATAATAGGTTAATGTTTTACCAGACCCTTCTGTAACGAAATAATGCTCTCTGAAACCAGCAATCACTGGCGCTACAGGCAACTGAGTATTTACGAAGGAAATTTTATAAAACTCATAATCAAAAGAAGCTCTAGGAGCTGGTTTAATCCAACTAGAGCGGTGATTACTGATATCTTGTTTTACATAATAGGTTTTATCATTAAACTCTACAGAAAAAACACGATGGTCTTTCTCTTCATCGATTATGCGATCAATATATTCTAATAACATATCATTCATTATAGCCTCCCTGTGTATAACACTCTACAACACTAGTGTCCCTCAGGCATATATTTCAAAAAAAATCTAATATAACAATTTACCCTTCTATTGTTATATTCCTCGAAATATATAATATTAAATAATTTATGAGTAATAACATAGTAGCTATTACTCATTTAAGTGTATACAATTAATGTATTTATTATACTACAATTATCATCTCATATCAAAGAGAATTCACTTCACCAATACAGATAAACACTGTATTATCGGCAAACTCTTCATGTTAATCTCAAATAACCCACCTTGGTTTTAACCCACAAAAGAAAAACCCCCTAGCCTAAGCTAGGGGGTTCTTCTGGTAATTATGATAATAGGTTTAGATTTAAGACAATACGAGGACCAACTGAGGTCATGTCTAAATCAAACGAATTAACCAACGAATTTAGTCACTGCTGCAGTATCAGTTAAGTGACGTTTAGGCATGCCCATTTCTTCAGGGGAAATGCCAAGAGCAAGACCCACTAATTGGGACATGTGCAAGATTGGCATATCTTTGCCACCGCCAACAACTTCTTTTGCTTCTTTTTGGAACATATCAAGTTGCATTTGGCAAAGTGGGCAAGGAGTTACTACGCAATCTGCGCCTTCTGTAGCTGCATCTTTGTTGATGGAGCCAGTCATTTGCATTACGGAATCATGTGCAGGGTATACAGCATGGAAACCGCAGCAATCAAGTTTACGGGAGAAGTCGATTGGTGTAGCACCGATAGCAGAGATCAAATCTGCTAAGGATGTAGGCATTTGATAATCTTCGAAGCCCAATTCAGTTTGAGGACGAAGAATATGGCAACCATAGTATTCAGCTACACGTAAACCAGTTAAAGGTTTAACAACTTTAGCTTTCAATTTATCCAAACCGTAATCGCGGATCAATACCCATAAGAAATGAGTGATATCAGTTGTACCGCGGTATTGTTTACCGATTTGAGCTAATTTTTTGTTAACTTCGTTCTTTTCTTTTTCGTTTTTATCAAGCTCGTTTTTAGCTTCACGAAGCATCAAAGTACAAGTGTTACATACAGTTAAAAGGTTCAAACCTTTTTCTTCTGCCAATGCAATGTTACGAGCATTTGTAGCAAGTGTAATTTCTGGAGCGATGTCTTGAACGTGGGACGCGCCGCAGCAAGTCCAGCCGTCAAGCTCTTCCAACTCGATGCCTAATTTTTTAGCTACAGCAACTGTTGCTAAGTAGTCTTCTTTGGCAGCGCTTTCAAGAACGCAACCTGGGAAAAATGCGTATTTCATTATTTGCTTACCTCCTCAGCTGCTTTCATAAGTCTGCGAACACCATCAATACCATTTACAGGTTTTTGAGGTACTACAAGTTCGAATGGATTGATTTTGCTGTGTTTCCACAAACGTAAAGCATAGAATGCTTGTTTAGCGGAATCAACAACACCATCAGATTTCAAGCTCATAGAAACTTCTTTCAAGCGACCAGTTTTGTAGAGATCGTCTTTGAAAGCAACTGCATGGCGAACGCCTTTGCTGTTAGTAAGACCAGCTTTTGTAGCTTCTTTACGCAAGTTGGAAATATCTTGAGCAGGTTTTAAGTGTTTAGGACAACGGGAGATACAGTTCATGCAGTGAACGCATTTCCAAAGACCGTTGTCGAATGCAGGTTGAATGTGAGCCATAGGTGCATCATCACGGCTATCCAATACGAAACGGTTAGCTTTTGTGAATACATATGGTTCTAAGAAGTCATCTTGACGTGCAGTCAATTTGTTACATTCAGATGCGCAGCAACCACAAAGGATACATTCTGTACCAGCAACGAATTTTTTGAAGTCAGCTGGAGTTTGGCGAACGATTTTGTCACCTTCGTTGAATTCTGCTTTAAGGAAGATCCAAGGAGCAACTGTTTTCAAACGATCAACTTTTGCTTCCCAGTCAACAACTAAGTCACGGATAACGCGGAAGTTGCCGATAGGTGCAATTGTCAATTCATCAGTACCATAACGTTCTGTTAATTCGTCGATTTTAGCTTCGCAACCAAGCATTGCTTCGCCATTTACGCGAATGGAGCAAGCGCCGCAAACTGCGGAACGGCAAGCTGCCAAGAATGTTAAAGTTGGATCTTGAGTATCTTTAATTTTTTGAAGGCCCCAAAGAATTGTACGGTCAGCTTCATAGTCAAATTTGAAAGTCTGTACAAACGCGCGACCTTGTTGGTAACGGTGAATATGGTAGGTGATTTGTCTCATCTTAGTACTTCCTTTCTTGTGGTTCGTATTTAGTGAACACTACGTCGCGTTCAGTCAATTCGTACTCGCCGTTAGCACCCAATTTGATCAAAGAGTGTTTTAAGTATCTTTCATCATTACGTTTTGGATGGTCTTCACGGATATGAGCACCACGAGATTCACGACGGTGTAAAGCGCCCATAGCAATAGCTTTAGCTACTGTTAACATGGAACCGATTTCACAATAGTTAACGAATGCCATGTTGTAAGTACGTTCAGGGTCACCTACATAACAAGTTTTGTAATCTTCGATCAATTGATCGATTTCTTTTAATGCTTCAGTAATACCATCTTCATTACGGAAGATACCTACTTTGTTCCACATTGCATCAGCCAATGCATCGCGGATTTCAACTACAGGACGACCGCCTTCACGAGATGTTACTTCAGTGAATTTAGCTTCCCAAGCTTTTGCAGCTGCAGCTAATTCTGCATCTACGTTAGGTTGTTCATGTGTTTCAGCATAGTCAGCTGCACCAGCACCGGATACTTTACCGAATACTACGCCGTCTGCCAAGGAGTTACCACCTAAACGGTTAGCACCGTGGATGGAGATACAAGAAGCTTCGCCGGAGGAGAACAAACCAGGCAATTCACATGCACAAGTTTTGTAATCAACTACGTCGATACCGCCCATTGTATAGTGACATGTAGGACGAATAGGTACTGGTTGTACTAATGGATCGCAATGTTCGAAAGTCATAGCCAAGTCACGGATACCATGAAGTTTTTCAATGATAACTTCAGGACCTAAGTGACGAAGGTCAGCTACTACATATGCGTTAAGACCAGAACCGAAACCACGACCTGCAGCAATTTCATCTTCGATTGCTTTCGCTACAACGTCACGGGATGCCAATTCCATTTTATTAGGCGCATATTTTTTCATGAAACGTTCGCCTTCAGAGTTAAGAAGGTAGCCACCTTCACCACGAACCGCTTCAGACATCAAGATACCAGTACGACCAAGACCAGTTGGATGGAATTGAATCATTTCCATATCTTTCAATGCATTACCAGCGCGGAATGCTGCTGCCATACCATCGCCTGTGGAAAGGAATGGGTTTGTAGTACGAGTCCAGAAAATACGACCTGCACCACCAGTAGACAAGATAACTGCTTTTGCTTTAATTTGTTCTACGCGACCTTCTTTCATGTTCCACACAACTGCGCCACCAACGTGACCATTTGCGTCTTTAACAAGATCTAAAAGGTACCATTCTTGTAAGAAGTGTACGCCTTCTTTCAAGCATTGTTCATAAGTAGTGTGCAAAATTATGTGACCAGTTTTATCCGCAGAGTAGCAAGTACGTGGATAAGATTGACCACCGAAGTTACGTTGAGCAATTTTGTTTTGCTCTGTACGAGAGAATGGAGCACCCATGTGGTCCATTTCAAGTACGCCTTCTGGACAACGAGAGCAGAAGAATTCGATTGCATCTTGGTCGCCAAGATAGTCAGAACCTTTTACTGTGTCGAAAGTATGTGTTTCGATTGTGTCTTCAGCTGCAACGTTGTTCAAACATGCATTGACACCGCCTTGCGCCATCGCTGTTGCAGAGCGGGTTGGGAAAATTTTAGTAATAAGAGCTACTTTTAAGCCTTTGCGACGACCAACTTCAAGAGCCGCGCGTTGACCAGCGCCACCGCTACCTACTACTAGAACATCAAACTGTTCCATAATGACCTCCTCATAACTACCTATTAATAAGAAAACTTGTTAGACTATCTCATTTCAAAAACTTATAAAAATTTTTGATAACCTAATCATTTTTCTTTCAAGAAAAACCTCATACTTATGCGATTTTTCTATTTCTTTACCTATAATTATAGAGAGCATTTTTAGTCATGTCTAAACCCTATTATGCATAATTAATTTTGATTAATCTAATTGATAATCTATTTCACTTATTGTTTTTCTTGTTTACTTATGAACATTTAAAATAGATTTATGAATATTTCATACAAGAAGTTAAGGATATTACGAAAGTAATTCGGTTCCGAAATTTTTGTATATTTTTATTTCTTACAAGACATCAACTAGCCTTATAAATACTGTGTTTATTCAACATCGAAATCATTCATAATAATTAATATCCGTTAAATTCCTACCAAAACCACCTCGAATTTAACCATCGAAAATCATTAAATTTCTACGACTATTATTGGTATTTATCTCTCTGATAATTATTATCACAAGTTTTTTTAGTGATTTCTTTCACACTCGCCAAAATTGGTAAAATCAGGTCTATCTATGCGCATACGGCAATCTTCGATATAGTTCATCTTTATTCATTAGCAGAATTCATTAAGTTTCAAGTTTTTCCCATCTTTTGGCTTTCAAAACATGAAGAAGGCGCTTATAAACTCGCATATACATTCATCTTTTGCTCATTCCTATTGTATAAGGTATGATAATAGATAAATAAGTTATATAATATTATATATATAGTCACCCTTATATGGTGTTGTGGCTTTCACCAAAAAGAAAGCTTATATATATAATGACTATATTAATGTAGTTAGAGAGCTATATTTTTAACTCATACATAAGGAGAACAGAGAATGAAAATTTTACTTGTAGAAGACGAAGAAATGCTGAATGGCATTACCGCCAAATATTTACGTGCAGAGAATATGACGGTTGATACATGCTTCAACGGTCAACAAGCGATTGATTATGTAAACACATCCAGCTATGACGTTATCGTTATGGATATCATGATGCCGATCCTCGATGGTATTAGTGCTCTTGCTCAAATGCGTAACGATGGCAATACAACACCTGTATTGCTTTTAACTGCAAAAGATTCCTTACAAGATAAAGTTACAGGTCTCAACACTGGTGCTGATGATTACCTTGTAAAACCATTTGATCTTGAAGAGTTAACTGCTCGTATCTATGCATTGGCTCGCCGTAACGCACGTCATGCACAAAATGATATCCATGTAGGTCCTCTTACTATCAATGTGCCTCAACGTACTGTTAAACGCGACGGCGAAACAATCACATTGACGGCAAAAGAATTCGACCTCTTATACTATTTAGCAAGTAACGAAAACATCGTATTATCCCGTCAACAAATTCTTGATCACGTTTGGGAATACGATTATGAAAGCTACTCTAATCTTATCGATGTATACATCAAAGATTTACGTAAAAAGATCGATACTGACGAGAATGTAAAACTCATTCAAACAGTTCGTGGAGTAGGGTATGTCCTCAAAACAGAAAACTAATGATCCTCACCGAGATCTAGATACCATGTCTGGGGCAGCTACCGATTTATTTAATCGGCTGCCCCTAACTTTTAAAATCATGTCTTGGTATACCATCTTCTTGCTTATCATTTTGATGGTTGCATCCGCATGGATTTATGCATATACGCACGAATCCGATAACAAAGAAGTTCGCGAGCGCTTACAGCAGCAAGCAATGATCATGGCTACGGATATCCGTAAATTTAAACCGTACCAAGATAACACATTCTTCTTTGTATCAACCCAGGATGGCTATATCATTAAAGGTGCGCTACCAGATGGTTTCCCTAATCAAACAGTCCTATCCTTGGGTCAAGTTGGAGAAATCGCTGTTGGCGATGATACCTTCTACTACTACGATACACCGGTTAATGAACCAAATTATCGTGGTATTTTGCGCGCTGTTACAAAGGTAAAAACGGCCTCTAAAAAAACAGAAAACCTTTTATATAGTTTATTATTAGGTGATGTTATATTCTTGTTGATTTCATCATTAGGCGGTTATCTATTCATCAAGAAAGGTCTCAAGCCGGTCCGAACCTTGACGAAAACAGCTAAGGTTATCGGTAAGAATAACGACTTAAGTCGCCGTATTGATATTCCATCCCGTACAGCACGGGATGAAATATACGAGCTTACCACCACATTTAACCGCATGCTTTCAGGCCTTGAAGATTCCTCCAATCGGGAGAAGCAATTTAGTTCTGACGTATCCCACGAATTGCGCACACCGATTGCGGTTATTAAAGCGGAAAGTGAGTTTGCATTAAAATACGGTCGTACAGAGGATGATTTACGTGAAGGTCTGACACATATCTTGGAACAAGCCAAGTTTATGACAAACCTCGTAAGCCAATTGCTCGATGTAGCACGCCTTGAAAATGCTCATGACCTTAACTTAGCGCCTGTAGATGTGTCGTTAATGTTAACGAACATGGTACATGACTATACACGGCTCTGTGCAGAAAATACAGAAAAAAGGATTTCCATCACATCCACCATTCAACCTAATATCCGTATCGTCGCTCATGAAGTATCCTTACGTCGTGCCATTACAAACTTAGTTGACAATGCTATCAAGTTTACGAACTCCACTATCGACATTTCAGCTAAGCTTGCAGGTGGTGAACTGATTATCACGGTAACAGATAACGGCATCGGTATCGAGCCTGAAAACCTCGAGCATATTTGGGATCGAATGTATCAAACAGAGCAATCTCGGAACAAGAAATCCAACCACGGTATCGGCCTTGGCCTGTACTTTGTAAACAAAGTTATTAGCTTGCACCACGGCACAGTAACAGCCACCAGTGAACCTCAAGTAAGAACAACATTTACAGTTCGATTGCCATACAATAGAATTGAAGAATAAGCTAAAGGTTACATACATATAACAAAACGCTAGCACAGAGACATCGTCTCGTTGCTAGCGTTTTTGTATTATGTAGCGTTTATAGTATATAATCTTGAATGGTTTAGCCTATGAATTGTTGCCATAGCGGCATATAAACGTATTCCAGGAAGGTCCATACAACAAGACCCGCTACAGCACCAACGATGGCACCATTAATACGAATCCAGCTGAGGTCGTCCTCCACCTTAGATTCGATGAAGTAAATAAACTTCTCTGTGCTAAGGCCGCCGAGCACTTGGCGTATGATGGTTTCAATGAGGTCGTAGCCCTGTTCGAGGACATAGATGCCAATATTATGCAATGTATCTTCTATACGTTTTCTAAGATCTTCGGATTGACCGTATACGGTCCACAATTCAAGTGCAATATTCACGAGAACTTGTGCTGGTGTTTCTCCATTTTCATCCCCTACGAGTAACAATTCCTCTACATAAGGGCATAAATGGTTTTCAATGACAGATTCCCAATCTTGTTCACGAATCCAACGTTCCCACGCTTCATCGAGAGCATCACAAACCTCACGGTTTTCTTCTATATGGCGAATTGGATCTACCCATTGGCGAAGCCATGCAGTCCGTTCAGGACTATTTGGTCGCTTCCAGTTTTCAAGCATAGCATAAGCCTCTTGAACGATAGCCTGTGCCAACTCATGGTAGTTTACCACATCAGTCGCTTCAGACATGGAGATAAGGAAATCAGACCAGAAGCCTTTCCTCTTTTTCTTATGAGCCTCTTCTGCTACAACCGCTGTAAGCCATGTCACCATAGCTGGATGGTTGATACGTTCTTGAATTACGTTCAATACCTGTACAACCATGCCTTCATAGCGATTATGTTCACATAAATCGAGCAATACGTGTTTTAACACAGGTACGAGGGAATGTTTTTGAAGCAATCCACGAATGCGTTTCGCTCCCCACTGTGCCCATTCCTCACTCGTTTGAGATTTCCATAATAGATGCAACCCTTGATGGATAACGAGACGTGCTGCCCGTTGCCCTTCCGGTGATAGCAAGAATTTTTCAAACAATGGAACAAATTCCACATTATTTAACAATACCTTGCAACGATCCTTGGTAAGCATCTTCGTCTCAACCAACTTAATAACACCATTGATAAGGCGATCCTTATTTCGAGGAATTAACGCTGTATGATACGGGAATCCGAGCGGCTTACGGAATAAGGCTGTTACGGCAAACCAGTCCGCTACACTACCGATGAGCGCAGACTGTACAGCCCAATAAAGCGGCTGGTACCAGCTTTCATGACCATAGAGAAATTGACCTACAAAAACAAAACAGTACAATACAGCAGTCAAACCAAGAATACCGTTTGCGCGTTGCCGCAAGGTGAGGGATTTCAAATATCTAATCATTTGAGCACCCCCTCTACAAAAAGGGTCAAGCCGTAGAAGATGCCGCCTAGGATAGCCCCTACGAGAGAGCCGTTAATACGAACCATTTGAAGGTCATAGTACATCTTGCCGCGTACGATTTGGGTAATTTCCTCAGGTGAATAGCGAGATAGTTCCTGCCCCACCACCTTATCGATAAGAGGGTTCAATTTTTGTAACCACGGAATGCTACGAAGCAAGAAGAACCGTTCAAAAGGCGCTTGCTTATCTGGGTTCAACAAGATTTCCGTACCGAGCACATTAAAGCGATCGATAACGATATCCATGAGGCGTTTCCAGTCTACAGTATCGCCGTCGATGAGCTTGCCTTCCCATTCTTCGAGAACCATTTTAATCCATTGATCTTTGTGCTCTTCGATAAAAGCTTGCCACTCTGCATTAGTTTCCAAATTATTGAAGAAACGAATGGCTTGGCCCCATACGTAACGACCTAAATCAGAATCTATAGACTCGTTATCCTTTAGGAATTGAACAGCCTTTTTCTGTACCGTTTCTACCAATCGTTCTGGTGAAAGCCCATCGCCACCAAAGGCAATAGCCAATTCACGGAAGAAAGAATCCTTCGTATAGGTTTTCATAATGTCAAGCATAACGCGGTACAAGTACGGATATACTTGATTAGATGCAATGACACGCTGACATGTACGGTTAAAGTAGAGCCAGAAAACACTTGCTGTTTGGCGCTCTAACATGCAGCGACCAAACAAGATAACGAGAGGTGTCGCCTTCCAATTTGTGACACCTTTATATATGGCCTTGTTGATTTCCTGACGCATAGGTTCAATGTCCATATGTGACAAAACCTGATTACCTACACCATACAAAATATCGCGCATTTGGCCTTGCCCTACATCGCTCATGCCGTATTCGATGATACGGACCATAACGCGCTCTTTTTTGATGGCATAGTACATTTGAGGCACGCGCAACAACTCTTCACTGAGCATGGTACGCCCTATTTGAATAAGACGCTCCTTGCTACGCGGCAAGATGGCTGTCTTAAACGGAATACCCAAAGGCTTCGTAAAGAGTGCCGTTACCGCATACCAGTCCGCTAATCCACCGATCATAGCAGCTCCAGATACGTGCATGATAAATGCCCAAAACATATCTTGCCGTTGTGGATATGCAATTAAAAATATAATAGCCATGACAACCAACAGGGTGGTTGCCACTGGTTTAGTTTTCATCATCACTTGATCCTAACTTACTGAATTACGTATATAGACTCTCCCCATACAACGTAGTGACCACATAGGTCACGAACTTTCACGAACTACAACTTGTGAAAGTATATTTAGAATGTGCATTCATCGCCATCTTTTTGAGGCTCCCATACAGGAACATAGCCAAAGAGTGCTTTAAAATACACGGATGGTGTCCATAGTGGGCCATTTAGATGCATAGGAATAAAGGCTTTTTTTACCTCTACACGGCGCAAGAACTCAATACTGCCCCACTCCATAGCGTCTTCTAGACGATTATCTACCGGGAACATCGCCACGTCTACAGATAAGCCGTCTAATTCCTTAAACTCACGCCATGCCATGCGTTTTGCATCAGCATTATTCTCCGGAGTATCGCCAAGCCAATGCCACCAGTTGAGGTCACCTGCATGGAAGATAGAATCAGAGTCGATATCAGCCGTATTTGTCTTTACGTAGAAAGAACCGCCTTCATCGGTGCTACCATACATATGGATACCTACATCATCTAATGTAGCATCTTGGCCAGGGCGCATGGTAATACATTTCTTTACCTTGCCCTCTAATGGAATATCTTGATAGCAAATATAACGAGTTTGAGGACCATCAAACTCCATAATAGACGGATTAAAGTGATCACCGTGAGTGTGGCTCACAAAGAACCAAAGCTCACGACCGCGTTTCGCTAATTGCCAAACTATATTATTAGGATCTTTATAATAATCAAACACATAGCAACGCTTACCATCATCTACGAGGAAGCCGCTATGCGCTAAAAACGTAACATTTAACATTATTATCAATACTCCTCATCTATTGAGAATTTATATCATTCGTATTGTTTATTATACCATATTTTTCTAAATACATGGCATAAACAAATGGCTATTTATGACATATATAAAGGCCTTTTTTTAGCCTTATCAAATATATGGTCCCCCATCTGTATATCATAATAAGGGCAGAAATGCCGCTGCCGCTTCTTACATGCGGCTAGCGGCTTTCATATAATCAATATATTGGTTCCCCCATATTTCAAGAGATGCAAGAACAGTTTTGAATCCAGCTCCGACTTCCGTAAGGCTATATTCAACCTTTGGTGGAATGGTGCCGTATACTTCACGGTGCACAAGGCCATCATCCTCTAATTGGCGCAAGGCTCTTGTTAATGTTGCTTGTGTAATTGGGTATAGGCGGCGCTCTAATTCACGGAAACGCACAGGCCCTTCGGCTAATTCGTGCATGATCAACAAAGACCATTTGCCGGCTAATAACTTTTGACTCGTTGCAAAAGGACAGCGGCCCACTAAATCATGAACATTTACGAGTTGCTCTGCCATTGTAATTCTCCTTCTCTATATAGCTTAAGTAGCTAGTTATAACAAGGCTAAACCTCTATTGCTAAGCTCAACTATGTATAGCTATACTACTATTTCCATTTCAAGATTAGAAATATGTCTTTCTAATGTAGTTCAAATCATATCACAAATTTATCATATTGCAAGCATTTTACAGTATCTTTTTTTAGGGTACAAATTATTTTGAAAAAATTTTAATCAGTATTTATCATAATTCTATCACTTTTGATAGTACCTATCACAAATAATTCTACTATTCAAAATTATCCCCCATACACGAAAGAACCGCTAGTAAAAACTAGCGGTTCTTTTGATATCTTATTGCATATTTACTGTATTAGTAATACAGTCTTTTTCACTACATAGTTCCTTAACAAAAGTCTCTATATTAGCGGATGTTATGCCAATAATGTTTTCACATCGTACTTAAATTTTGCCGTTGCTTCAGCAGCAGTTTTCTGCCACTCTGTAGGTGCTGTACCGTCTTTCTCAAGGAAGAATCCAGAGTCAAGATAGCGAATGATGATGTAGTTGGAGTCTTTTTGATCAAAGCCATTACCACGACTGAAGTCAATGCCATGACCTGTATTGCGTGTTACAATGGCTTCCAATAATGGCAACGTAATGGCATTCAAAGTGATTTTCATATCAGGAGAATCAAACATCTTTTTAAGGAAAGAGCTAGGCTTTTCTTCCTTGTATACTAAAAGCTTGCTAATCGTGCCATTAGATGCACATACTACGCGACGGATATCTTTAATAGGAATATCTACCTTGCCATTTGAGATAACACCGTTTTTAATGGTAATTTCTCGTTTACCCATAAAGGAAGAGTCTAATGGTAATTGAAGAGTATCTAAGTTCGCAGGAAAATCTGCGGTCAATTTATTTCGAGCAAAGGCTGTAAGAATCGCTTTTGTTTCACGAATGTTATGACCAATGTTAGATTCTGTGCGGTCCGTATCTAAATCTTGGCCTTCTATATTTTTCCAATTATGGTCTCTAAACAAAATCGTATAGTTACTATTTGAATTTAGATATCTTGTAAGATATAGCTCATTTACATCTTCAAAATCAATGTCAGTAATAACCGTACCATTAGCATCTTTACAGAGAACTCCATTGTAACTAATAGTTAAAGTACGATCAGAACCTTCAAAAATAACAGGATTTGTATCGAATACAGAAATCATAGCCCTCTCCTTTTTACGACTCTAAACACAATTACACTTGTGCATATCAAGTGTATTCACGCAAGCATTGATTAAATATATTAATCAAATATTATCAACTTAATCATACACCTTCTATATAAGTTTAAACAACTACTATATTTTTCTGACAATCTATCTTCTTAATTAACTTAGAAACACTATATGCTTTCGTAAATATATTTACAATAGATATATTTACAAAAGATATCAAACAATAGCTGTATAAAACAAAAAAGCTGATTCCGAAGAATCAGCTTTTTCTATTTCATTAAAAAGTTTCAAATGAAGTTTTAGTTGAAATTAGATGCTTTCAACAGCAGCGATAGCAGCAACGTCTACAACGTCTTGAGCAGAGCAGCCACGAGAAAGGTCATGAACTGGTTTAGCCAAGCCTTGAATCAATGGGCCAAGAGCGTCAGCGCCGGAGAAGCGTTGTACCAATTTGTAACCGATGTTAGCAGCTTGAAGATCAGGGAAGATCAAGATGTTAGCTTTACCAGCTACGTTGGAGCCAGGAGCTTTCTTTTCTGCTACGGAAGGAACGATGGAAGCGTCCAATTGTAATTCGCCGTCGAATTTGAAGTCAACATTGCGTTCTTTCAAAATGTTAACAGCTTCTACTACTTTGTCTACTTCTGGAGTGGAAGCGGAACCTTTAGTGGAGAAGGACAACATGGATACGCGAGGATCAGCCATGCCAACAACTTTGCGAGCTTTTTCTACAGTGGATTCTGCGATATCAGCCAATTGTTCGCTAGTTGGGTTAGGCAATACGCCGCAGTCGGAGAATACGAGCATACCGTCGTCGCCATATTCTTTTTTGCTTGTGAACATGAACATGGAAGAAGATACTGTTTTAAGGCCTGGTTTAGTACCTACAACTTGTAATGCAGCGCGCAATACGTTTGCAGTTGGGCAAGCAGAACCAGCAACCATGCCATCTACTGCGCCAAGACGAACAAGCATAGCGCCGAAGAATAAGCAGTCACCTTTCATAGTTGCGTCAGCTTTTTCAGGAGTCATACCTTTTTTAGCGCGCAATTCTACGAATGTATCAACCATTTCTTGGTAACGATCGTAGTTAGCTGGATCGATGATTTCAGCACCTTCGATGGATACGCCAACAGCTTTAGCAGCTTCAGCGATTTCAGCAGGATTACCTACCAATACAGGTGTTACGAAACCTTCTTTCAAAATGATTTCAGTTGCTTTCAATACACGTTCATCTTTGTATTCTGGCAACACGATTTTTTTACCTAATGGTTTTACTTGGTCTTTTAATTTTTGAATTAAATCCACGATTTTTGCCTCCTTAACATTGGCTTTATGCCATATCAATACTATTATTATAGCAAGTTAACAGCTCTCTAACAACCATTCTAAAACATTTCGTTGTTGAATTCCGTCATAATTTGCATTTTTATTGAGTTCATCTAAGGTAAGCAAAAACTTAGGATATTGATCATTGATAGCCTCTAGAGGCGCCAGTTCACGATTTAACGTATTTGGATCGAGCACAGTTTCACTAACCTGATAATATTCAGTAATACCAGCTTTTTCTGCCACAAAATCAATTTCACCCTTAGCTAGTTGACCTACATATACAGTATATCCACGACGTATGAGTTCTAGAAAAACAATATTTTCTAATATATGACCTGTATCGCGGCTTGTATTGCCAACAATCAAATTTCTCAAGGTTACATCAACACTATAATATTTCGCATTAATGCGTAGTAATTCTTTGCCTCGTACATCATAGCGATTCACCTTGTATAGTAATAAACTATCTTGTAACCCTTGTAAATATCGTTCTACCGTTTTATTATCAATCTTTCGGCCAGCACTAACAAGAGATTTAGCTATTTTATTTGGTGAAAGCAAGCTTCCCACATTCGCCATAATATATCGCACAATATCTTGTAAAATCATGACATCATTAATTTTTAATCGAGCTACTACATCATGTAATAACAAGGTATTAAAGAGCCCCCGAAGATATTCTTGAATATCAAAATCTTCGCCACCCAATTGTTGTGTATAAGGGAACGAGCTTTCACGAAGATACGCCTCATAGGCAGGAATCAAGGAGTACTGCTGTTCTTCATATTTGCTAAAGTAAAATTCAGCAAAGGACAGTGGTAACATCTGAATTTCTACATATCGACCAGTCAATAGTGTAGCAATATCAGAAGACATAAAATATGCATTTGAACCTGTAATATAAATATCCGTGTTCTCTTTTACAAATAGGCTATCTACAACACGATGAAATTGATCGACATGTTGAATCTCATCAAGAAAAATATAGTTTATTTGATTAGGCTGCATTTGATTTAATATATATTGATACAGCGCATGATACTCTCGTAAAGGTTCGTATTCTAACTCCTCAAAATTTATAGATATAATCTGTTCCGGTTTTACACCCTCTGCTAGTAGCTCATCCTTAAACAGACGAAATAATGTCGATTTACCACAACGACGTATGCCAGAAACGACTTTAATAATAGACCGTTCACGATTCCGTCGTAAAAACTCTATATACCCATGGCGCTGAATCAACTTCATAAGGGCCTCCTCATCTATGTACTTTCTCATAGATGGAACCCAATTACTGTTATTGTCAGTCATCATATCGACTACCTACAAAACTTGGATTCCATTCCAACTTTATACTAATATTACCATAAAGTTGGATTTCATTCCAAAGTTTTATTGTATAGATACATAATTTGGATTTTATTCCTATAATTAATCTAATAAATTATAATACCTCACCTCTATTTGTTCTTATACCAAGGAAGATATATAGCTTTCATTGAACTCTAAGCCTATAAAACGATACAATAGTAAATAGCAAACACTACTAATCGAAACATTAGCTTCTAATCACAAACACCTATTCAGGAGGACTCATGGCCAATACAGAAACGACGATTAACGCAGTTATCAATCCTCAAAACAACGATACCCCCATCGATATAGAGAAAACGATCAAAGCTTTAGAGCGCAATAAATTCGTAGTTCATTATTTTGAAACGGGCGCCGAAGCCATTGCGTATCTAAAAAATCGCATTCAAAACAAATGTGTAGCCATTGGCGATTCTCGCACTTTATTAGAAATAGGTGTTCATGATGCTTTATCTGAGGTCAACGAGGACATAACAGACATTCAGCGTCCACTGCCTGGTGAAAGCTTTCGCGATACTTCGTTACGCACAATGGGACGCGATGTATTTCTCACCTCGGTAAACGCCCTTTCACAAACGGGAGAGATGGTGAATATCGACGGCACAGGCAATCGTGTGGCAGCCTCTCTATTTGGTTCTCAAGAGGTATTCTTTGTATTAGGAGTTAACAAAATCACCCCTGACTTAGCGTCCGCCATTTATCGAGCACGAAATGTAGCAGCCCCACTTAACAGTAAGAAAAACAAAAAGAGCTCTCTCAATCCGTGTGCTACCTTGGACGAAAAATGCTACGACTGCGGCTCTCCAGATCGTATATGTAATGCCTTAACTATTTACTATAAAAAGATGCGTAATATGCAAACCATGGAGATTATTATCATCAATGAATCCTTAGGCTTCTAATGGTTTGTGGACCATTTAGAAAATCTTGTACGCTCATTTGTCCTAATCCAGATACAACCCTATAAATTGTGGACCACCGCGGATCAATAGCACCACTTTCAAGATCACTTATATAAGATTGAGCTAGACCTGATTTATCTGCCAATTGATACTGTGTCATGCCCAATTGTCTACGCCAAAGTAAAATTAATACCCCTAGCTTGTGAACTTCTTGTCGAACCTGTATATCACGACAACATAGGATAGGATTCATAGCAACCTCTATCTACTTTCACACTCAACACATGGTTATGCCTTTACTATACGTCTAGCCCAAGGCCGTGACTAGTAGCAGTTGAAATGCGATAACAGAAAAGCCTCCATAAAAACTAAGGTATAAATTAGTTCTATCGAGGCTTTTTTCTTTGCATATTAAGTTATGTCCGATTTCATCAATTCGTGAAATTTCAGTATATCTAGAGATAATTAAGACTAAAAATACAGGTATTGTACTCGATAAGCTTAGGTTTTATAAGCATTTATCGTAATTTCTATACATTATCTATGCAGGAAACACAAATTTGAATTCTAATATCACACTGGATGAGCCTACATCATAATAGGTACATATATATATATATATATATGACCCTCCACTTTGACCGTAAACTGAAACCAATAATAAAACACTATTAAAACAATATAATAATCAAATCCTTATAGTAAAAAGAGGCCTATACTAAGTATGGCCCCTTTAATTATCTCTATAAGATTATTGATTAGCACTTTCTTGAGCTTTTTTGATTTCCATATATTTAACCATGCCGTCAACAGCTTTTTTAGCTTCCCGCATAGCGAGTACTACTGTAGCAGGTTTATGTACAACGTCACCGCCAGCAAAGACGCCAGCGCGATTAGTCATACCATATGGATCTTCAGATGTAATGATATAGCCTTTTTCATCTACTTTCAAGTTATTACCTTCACCGATAAGACGTGCATTTGGTTTGTGACCAGCAGCGATAATGATTTTATCTACAGGCATAACTTGGAAGTTACCAGTACCGTGGATACCAGCACCATCTTCGTTAAGAGCCATCACTTCGTATTTGAAGCCTTCTACCTTGTCTTTACCTTCTACACCTACTGGAGAAGCGAACCATTGGAATTGAACGCCTTCGGCACGTGCTTCTTCGTATTCAGACAACAATGCTGGCATTTGTTCTTGGCTACGACGGTACGCTACCGTTACGGCTTCACAGCCTAAACGTACGCATGTACGTGCCGCATCCATCGCTACGTTACCACCGCCAATGATGATTACGCGGTCCCCTTTTTTAACAGGAATTTGAGCTTCATCAAGCTCACCATTTTCTACGAGTTGTACGTTAGTCAACAAGTACATAGCTTGGAATACGCCATGAACTTCATCATTTTCCATGCGTACTTCTTGAGGAATATGGGTACCAGTACCGATAAAGATGGAATCAAAGCCTTCAGCGAAGAGTTCGTCCAATGTTTTATCTTGACCGATAAATGTATTACATACGAATTTAACGCCTAAACCTTCAAGACGTGCAATTTCACGACGTACAACGGATTTAGACAAACGGAATTCAGGAATACCGAATAAAAGTACGCCACCTGGTTCAGATTGGCCTTCAAATACAGTTACATCATAACCAAGTTTAGCGATATCGCCAGCTACGGATAAGCCCGCAGGACCGGAACCTACAACGGCAACCTTACCAAGATCTTGTTTGATTTTCTTAGGTTTGCGAAGTTCATTGATGCTTTCAAAATCAGCAGCAAAGCGTTCCAATTTACCGATATTGATAGGCGGTTTCTTCGCCTTATTCATGATACAGTTACCTTCGCATTGGTTTTCGCGTGGACATACGCGGCCACAAATGGATGGCAAGTTTGTACGTTCTGCCAAGATATCGTTGGCTAAACCAAAGTTACCGTGCGCAATAGCTTGGATAAAACGAGGGATTTCGTTTTCAATAGGGCAACCCATACGGCACAATGGTTTTGGACAATTCAGACAACGTTTCGCCTCAGCGAGCGCTTCCTCCATTGTATAATCCGCATCAAAATGTAGTGGTTTTAATTCGTTACTCATGGCACATGCCTCCTAACAAGGATCCAGTACTATACTTATACAGCGTTGCATGTACCTGAGCAATCCGATGAGCCCTCTCACATAGGGATGCCGCCACATGCTGCTAAGATTTATCTTTTGTAACCATTCGATAGTCGTGTGGTCACTGGTCAGACACACACTATTCTATAGTATATTCTAAATTGTGAAAGTCCCAACAGTCAAGCAAATATAGCACCTTTTGTATACCAATATAGCCCCTATTCATGCAAGGATTGCATAGAAACAGAAGATACTGTAGCAGCCATTCTTAAGGGTATATTTACATATATATCCATGCATGTATACTGATAATAGATAGAGTAATTAATTTCCACCACATTAACATACACATATAGAGGTTTACTATGAGCACAATAGACTTTACTGAAACATACTATATCGATCGCCGTGGGTCGCACTCCCGTAAATGGGACGGTCAGCATTTGAAATTTAATCGCACAGATCTATTGCCTCTATGGGTAGCAGATATGGATTTTATGCCGCCTCAGTGCATACAAGAGGCTATTTGTACCTATGTAAAAGCCCAACCTTTAGGCTATACCATGACAAATCCCAAGTATCTTGAAGCAGTCATAGATTGGTATAAGCGGCGCCACAAATGTATACTTTCTAAAGACTGGCTCACCAGCGCTCCAAATGTCATTACAGGCATTATGTGGTGTATTGGGGCTTTCACAAAAGCAAAGGATGCCATTGCCGTTCTAAGTCCTGTGTACGGCGCCTTTAATACGAGCGCTAGCGATGCACAGCGCCAGATCATCGCTATTCCTATGAAACGCAGCGACGATAATCGCTACACCGTAGATTACGAAGCCTTTGAAACTGCTATCATCAACCATAAGGTTAAACTGTTCATTCACTGCAATCCACACAATCCTGTAGGCCACGTATGGAGTGAAGCGGAAATGGACCAATTATTTAAGATCTGCAAGCAGCACAAGGTACTCATCATAAGCGATGAGATCCATCAAGACCTGATTACGGGACCAACGGCCTTTACATCTGCCTTGACGGTAAGCAATGGGGCCTATGCGGATAACATTATTGCTATGTCTTCCCTGTCAAAATCGTTTAATATGGCTAGCTTGCATCACGCAGAGGTTATCATTCCCAACGAAAAACTGAGGGGCCAATACAATGCCTATAAAACTCATGTGTACCATACGGACTCCGACGTTATTGCCGAAACGGCCATCACTGTAGCCTACACACATCCAGAGGCGGAGGCATGGCTCACAGATGTACTGGCTGTTATACGTGAAAATTATGAATATCTGTGCCGAGAGCTTTGTACGGCATTACCACAAATCCGCATCAGCCCTATGGACGGCACCTATTTAGCATGGATTGATTTTGATGCCTATGTAAAGGCGGAAAATATGCATGACCTATTTGAAAATAAATGCCGCATCGCACCAAGCTTTGGCGAATGGTTTGGCGGCGAAAACTACACCACCTTTGTACGCCTAAACTTAGCTACTAGCCTTGAAAATATTAAGACTGCTACCCATAATATTATCAAGTACGTACACCCTTAATGGGTACCTCTTATCAAAAAATACATTAATTCAGGAAATACATTAATCATATTAGAGAATTCATTTCGTCCAAATAAAAGAGGCTGCTCTAGCATCATTCAATGTTAGAGCAGCCTTTTTGTATCAAAGTTTCACTGTATCACACAACTAGTATTACACTAGTTTTTATTTAATTCTATCGAAATGTTCCTTTGCAAATTGCATGTCTTGTACGAGTTCTAATGTACCAATATAGTTATTGTTTTGATCGCGTACAGCCATGTAGTTTACATAGAATGGACGACCTTGTTTTTCAAGCCATACTGCCACATTATCGCGGTCACCTTTACGGAAGGAGTCGATAATACCACGTACAATCGGTTCTACCTTTGGTGGATGGCAGGAGTACACATCACGACCAATTGCTGTAGTAGGACGTTTGAATACCTTTTCACCATCGTTGAAGTAACGGTTAATATCTTCATGGTCAACGAAGGTTACCTCCATTGGCATTGTATTGAGCATAGCATCTAGTTGGTCTACAGTTAAAGTACCACCAATTAAACCGATAGCATTATTATCACCACTTGGTTTTGTAGTTTGTACAGCTAATGCTGCATCAGCCTCTGGCCATGCAATGCGTTTTACACCGAAGATGTCTTCATACTGCGCTGTATCTTTGTAAATTTGATACCAATCTTCTTTGCTGAAGTTTTCTGCACAGATTGGGAACAAGATATTTTGTTCTTTGTAGATCATTTCTTGAGCACGTGTAAGAAGCTCATCAAAACGTCTATACCAATCATCTACACTTTGGCTAGATTTTGCTAAATCACCTAATTGGTCACGAATATCGCCATCAACAGTCCACATAACCATGGATGGACCACCAATTGCATAATCCACTTTCAATTTTGGATATAATAAATCTCCTTTTTTAGCATAGTGAACAGATAGTTGACGCACTGTATTCACATCATCATAAGTGGCAGTTTTGTCTGCTACTTTTGGACGAATAGCCTCAATCAACTCATCGAGCGCTTTATTTTCTTCTGTTAATCGGTTTAACGGATGACCTGCAGTCTCTACCAAACCCACAACGCTCTTGCTCTTTTCTTGAGCTTCTAGAACCGCTTCTACCTTAGCATGTTCTGCATCCATTTGTTCATGAATGGTAGAACCATGGAACAATGCAGAGTGAAGGTCGCACAATTGTTGTACCTCTTCTAAAGGTGTACCTTCGCGCATAAGACCTTGTTCGGCTTTCATAATTTCACTAGCCTCAACATGTTTGAATTGGCTCGCAAAATCTTCACGAACAGCACCAAGCTCTTCACCAGTACCTAACCGTTTCAAGAAACCTTTCAATTGTTCTACACGTTCGCTATCTGTAACAGTGTCCTCTTCATTAGTTTCTGTATTTTGGCTAGCTTTAGGCTCCTCTACTTGAGTAGCCACAGTCTCTACAGGAGCATCTTTAGCAGATGCTGCTTCATCACCTTGTAGATTTGGCATTTCACCTTCCAAGGTAAAACCGGCTTTCATGAATGCGCTCACGATATCGATCATGGATACGCCCTTCATTTTAGCCCCTTTCGGGATGGTCATGATTTTACCAACAGAGTTCAACATCACTTTATTAGTGATTTCGCTGAACCCTAATTCTTTCATAATATCTACTACTTCAGGATATTCTGTTACCAAATCATATACGGATTTGGACAAATCTAATTTCTTTTCCATTTTGATCCCCTCGTGTCAAAAATATTGTTTATTACTTATGTGAATAGCCCTCTATACGTACCACTGTGTATACAAGGCAATATATACTGTGAAAGGTTTATCTAACATAACCTATGACCCTATGATAAACGATATCGATTATAAAATCTGTATCCATGGCTATACTTTTGAAAGTTCTTTCTAAAAATATCAACATTTATATATAAAAATAACGGATAGATAATACATCCCCAGTCAAGTATGGCGGAGAATATATGAACTATCCGTTATCTATTAAATTATGTTCCTAATATAAATGGTTTAAGGCTCTAAAGGGGGCGTAGTTTTAAGAGAGTTAGTAAAATGAGAGATTTATATATTTCTGAGATCAACTAGTTTGAGAGATATACCAATATCAAAAGCTATCTTATTGATGGTGTGGTTTCAAGGCTTTTTCGTAGTTTTCAGATACTTTGTCCCAGTTAATAACGCGGAAGAATTCCTTGATATAGTCCGGGCGACGGTTTTGGTAGTGCAAGTAGTATGCATGTTCCCAAACGTCTAAGCAAAGAATGGCTTTTTTGCCTTCTAACAGAGGATTGTCTTGATTCGCAGTAGATGTCACTTCGAGTTTACCATCTTTGTTTACCACAAGCCATGCCCAACCAGAGCCGAAGCGTGTTGCTGCTGCAGCGGAGAAGCTTTCAACAAAGGCATCATAGCCACCAAGTTCAGCATCGATAGCCTCTTTCAAAGGGCCTTCCAATTTAGACGTATCTGGTTTTGTCATAATTTCCCAGAACATAGTGTGGTTCTTGTGACCGCCACCGTTGTTGATAACTGCTTGACGGATGTCCTCTGGCACATTAGCGATATCGCCGAGGATGCAGTCTACACAGCCATAAGCAAGATCAGGATATTTTGCGATAGCAGCGTTCAAATTATTAACATACGCTTGATGGTGCTTATCATGGTGCAAATTCATTGTTTCTGCGTCGATAACAGGCTCAAGATAATCATAAGCATATGGCAATGGTGCGAGTTCGAAAGGTTTCATAATAGTCCTCCTTAAATATAGGGCACGAACGATTTTAAATACTAGGTATCGTTCTTGTGAAAGCGTTTCGATGCACCTGCATCTTTATTTTATTTAATTGATATGAATTATCATTCTTTATTTATTGTACATTGTATATAGAAAATCGTCAATATGATTTCCCATGTAAAAAGGCTATAGAATAACCTATAGCCTTTACATAAGTTAATCAATATACGATTTGAATACATCCATACTAAAGGTACGTTATACACCCTTGTACTTCAAACTAATACAGTTGCAACAAGCTCGATTAGTCAATGATACACTGACACATTTTCATTGTTGTTAATGCTGCTTGATGAGATTCTTCCGTAACGCCAGCACAGCAGCTAGAATCTACGTAAACAGGGATTTCTGGCAAACCTGCTTTCAGTATAATCGCATTAGAAACAACGCAAATATCAGTACATAAACCAACGAGCGTAATAGACTCAATAGGATTTACCGAGTTCATGCCTTCCAAACGGGATAATAATTCAAAGGATCCAAAGTTTGGCTTATCGATAAAGGATACAGGGCTCATGACAGGACGCCCTTCTGCAGCTTCGATTAAACCTTTCACAATATGCCAGCCCTCTGTATTCTTCACGCAATGTGTAACAGGCAAGAACTTGCCCTCTTGGCTTTCAAGATAATTAGTATCATGCGTATCGCGCGTAAAAATAATAGGCCCGTCAAAGTTCTCAATTTTTTGGCGCACATTATCTACAATCATCTGCGCCTGTGCTGAGCCAAGGGCACCATCTACGAAATCTTTTTGCATATCAATAACAACTAGAACCTTTTGCATAGTTCCTCCTGTATATAACCTACCAGTAATAAATTATTTATTCACTATACTAGTTATACTCTTTATACTCAATGACATCAATACTAGAAATTTATTCTTTTTCCTCAGCTAACGCATGACGTACGCGGTGTGGCTCATTATGAGCTAGCTTTCCTGCTGCAGCGGCCGCCACGGCACCTACTAAATCATCGAGAAAGGTATTACAGTGGCCGCCCTCTTCACTATCAAGCTTTTTGATAATACCAGGCTTTACCTTATCTAAATAGCCATAGTTCGTAAAGCCAATAGAACCATACAGATTAACGATGGAAAAGGCCAGAATTTCATCGATGCCATAGAGGCTTTCATCATTAGCCACGATGCGTTGCAAAGGCTGAGACAGTTTATTTTGTTCCGTTAACTTGTCGAGCTCAATACCCGTAATTATCGCATTGTGTACCTCTCGTTTTGAAAGCACAGATGCCACATGTTCACGGCACTCTTCAATCTTTAAATTCGGCATATACGGTTTTTGAACGTATAAAACGAGCTCTGCAATATCCTCTAGCGTAACACCACGCTCCGCCAGTAGATCATAAGTATATTGCTCTAAATCTTTTGTAGATTCCATAAGTGCTCCTTTATTTTTTCTTAGGCTTATCACCGGATAACATAACAATACTAACTGGAATAGTTATCACCAATTCTTCCTCTGTATCGACATGCTTTGTATTCCAAGCCGCCTCTTTGGCAGCCTCTTCAAAGATGGGGTAAGCCTCTCGATCTAATTTCCAATTATTAGGCCCTGCTTCAACAGCCACAATATTCCCCTTATCATCAGTCTTAATCTCTACTGGAACAATCAAGGTACCGTCAGCACTCGTTTTGAAAGCCTCACTAGGAATGATGACATTATAAGAGATTTGTTGCTGTAATTCATAAGTACGCTTATCTGTAGGCTTTAAATCAGCCGCTAAAGAACTAACAGTTCCCATCATAGACGCCAATAAGGCTAGTAACACAACACGTTTTAACATAGTTTCCTCTCGACTAAATACTCTCACGCTACACGCAGTATACGTTGATTATACCACGAAAAAATCCCTACTGATGCATAATCAGTAGGGATTTTTTTATAGTTAGATTTTCTTAACCATTTCAGATTTCAATGCCATTGCACCGAAACCATCGATTTTGCAATCGATATCATGGCCATCGCTTGCACCAGTGATGAGGCGAATATTCTTTACGCGCGTACCTTGTTTCAAGATGCCCGCACCTTTTACTTTGAGGTCTTTTACAACAACAACTGTATCGCCATCAGCTAGCTCGTTGCCGTTAGCATCGCGAATGATACCTGCTTCAGCTGCAGCTTGTGCATCAGCCGCTGTCCATTCATGTCCGCACATAGGACAGATAAACATATGACCATCTTCGTATGTGTACTCATCGCCGCACTTAGGGCAGTTAGGTAAATTTGCCATTTAGATCTCCTTTTCTCACTACATAATGAAAGTATTATACCATATAAAACTTTATTCCACTAAAACATTATAACTACTCTATAAAATAGTTATATCTCTATTAATCAATGCTTATTGTATCGCATATTAGTTCGCATTATAATAATAGTGTAGCCGACGAGGTTGGGCCTCTCTTCTTTTTAGAAGGGGGTGAAACTATGAGTGATTTTGAAATTTTATCAATTGTCATAGATATTTTGACAATTCTCATTTCATTCGGCTCACTTATTGCCCTTATTTGCGTTACAAAAAGCAAATAGCCCTTCGTTACAGCTCGTAGCTAGATAAAACGAAAAGGCCATTTCCTGATTTTTTCAGTTTTTTGAGATGAGCCTGACGTCTCTACTCGCTCGGCTATCTACTCATATTATAGGTTGAATACCATATATCGTCAAATTATGATTAATAGGAGGTACCTACCTCCACATTGATACAAGTGCTATATACCATCTACAATAAAAAACCTAATCAATCTCATTTCTCTTTATTAAAGTTTCATACAACTCTAACTTATCTTCTAGATTATTCTTATAGCCTTCCAATCGTTTGATTTCGGCCTCAATAAACCGATAGTGGTCTTGTAACAGTGTCATTCTTTCATGAACCGTATGAGATCCGGCATACCTTAAATCCGCATACCGCTTGATATTCGCAAGCGGCATTCCCATGTCTTTCAAGCGTTTAATAAACTGCACAAACCCCACATCCTCCGCATGGTAATTGCGAATGCCGTTCTGCCGCTCGATGTGAAGGAACCCTTGATCCTCATAATATCGTAATGTAGAAATAGACAGTCCCACCAATTTTGAAAATTCACCGATTTTCATACTTTCACCACCTTGACCTCAAGTATACTCGAGCATATATCATACGTCTAGACGGAGGTAATAATTATGAAAGAAACACGTTTTAACATCGGTATGAACACATTGAAACAAATTGACGGGCTGCACGGCGAGGAGGTGTATAACACAATTCAAGAGATTTCACCGGCCATAGCCGATTTATTGGTCGAGCTGTTCGGCGACATCTACACGCGCCCGAACCTGGATTTCAAGGAACGGGAACTGATTACGCTCGCATCCCTATTAACGCTGGGCGGTTGCGAGGCACAGCTGAAAGTACACACCAATGCGGCACTCAATGTCGGTATTGCGCCTGAGCAAATCGTAGAGGTCTGTACCCACTGCATTCCCTATGCGGGATTTCCACGCGTGCTGAACGCACTGTTCACGGTAAAATCGGTCTTTGAAGAACGAAACATACTATAAGCAAGGAACGACAGTAATAAAAATCTATTAATAAATATTAGTCTATTTAAAACTAACAAAGGGAGACTCTTAAGAAAGTCTCCCTTTATTCGTGTAAAAATTGTACGAAATTAATTCGTATTTTTCAAT
The DNA here is from genome assembly GCF_041431445.1 of Veillonella sp. 20925_1_51. Lineage (NCBI taxonomy): Bacteria > Bacillati > Bacillota > Negativicutes > Veillonellales > Veillonellaceae > Veillonella > Veillonella sp. 20925_1_51. The sequence goes on along the minus strand of NZ_JAPVXT010000003.1, from coordinate 61,959 downwards.
ATTCAAAATCCGCTATATACTAATAACGAAAGAGCCATTAACGTGAGTTAGGTTCATCTCCGTCTTTTCGAGGGAGGTGACATTATGACTGTATACGAAGCATTATCATTAATGATTTTATTCGCTACCCTCGTAGTGTTAATTCTTAAGAAATAATCAGTTATTTGATTATAAAATAAGATAAACCTAACGTTTAAGACTAAGTACTGCAATACTTAGACACGTTAGGTTTATCAAATTTCTCAATTCTTTGATGAGCCTAACGCCTAGAACACGTTAACTGGCTCTTTTGTACTTATAGTATAGTCTGAATTCTAGAGACTGTCAATTTACATCGTCCTTAGAGGATATTATAAAATGAAAAGGAACATAAATAACAAGATCTTCTTTAACATCAATATACCCTATATTCCAAACTGTATCTTTTGCAGACTGTACTAATTTTGAATATATCTCATCATTAGATATATTCTCATTTGGATCTAACTCAACAGAAGTAATACGTCCTTGAGAATCCGTTCTTATCAGTAATGTAAAACTATAATCTTTATCATTCTTCGTTCTAAGGACTTCAGCCGGAACCTTTAACTGAGAATGTATCTGCTCATTAAGAGAGCGTTGTATATCAAACGTATCCCTCTGATAACCAGCAAAAGCATTAATAGGACTCAAAACAACTAGCAATAAAAATAAATATAAAACTCTAACCATAAACCTTCACCAATCATAACACACAACATAAAATTATTATTGAGTTTTATATTAACAAAACAAATAAAATATGTCCATTCAGTCCAAGTTCCAATTAATTTACAATGATGTCATATTTACTTATCTAGTTCAAATTGACTATATATGATAATCCCTCTATTAATTAATAGATAGATAGTCGACGAGTGGTTCCGTCAGGCTCATCCCAAAACATTATAAAACATGCAGAAATGGCCTTTCGTTTTCAGCTACCAGTTGGTAACGAAGGGCTATTTGTCGTTATTACGACAAATCAGCACTATCAATGCTCCAAAGGAAATAACTACAAAAGGGAGACTCACAACGGAGTCTCCCTTTATTCATCTATACCAAATCAACTAAACATCTACAATCCTTGCAGAAGTTGTAAATAATCTTGCCGTTGACTAAATATATTATATATGCGCACTTCGTTTTTATCATCAAAGACACGATATAGAATAATATTTTTATTAATAATCAACATACGATAGTTTTTATTACGTAAAACAGTATGTCTTGGAATCATGCCCATATAAGGATTATCCGCTAATAAAAGAATTCTATCCTTAATCTCTTGATAAACAGACTTGGCAGTTTCATTGGAAAAAGATTGCTTTACATGCAGAACAATATGATGCAATGCCTGATCGGCCTGTGCCATAATAATGATACGATAAGCAGTGTCTTCCATAACTATTCCGCCTCAGCTAACAACTGTTCTATGCTGACAAAAGTATCCTCAATAGGACCCATTCTACCTTTTCGTTCATCTTCCTCTGCCAAGGCAATAGCCTCTAATAATTCTATCTGTGCTTTCAATTTATTATAGGTTTCATATCCCATACATACCGTATCACCACGACCATTTACCGTCATAATACAAGCTTCATCCCCTGTTTTCAAAACTGTAGAGATTTCATTATATTTATTTCTTAAATCCGACGATGGCCGGATACTTTCACGTAATAACCCCATAAAAGCACCTCCTCATATACAAATTATATCATAATTTGTATATGAATTGTGAATCACTAATCCTATCCCAATCGTCTACGCAAGATAGCATAGAGAATCATGCTAATAATAACGCTCATAACGGCTTGAATGGTATTGGTCACAATGCTAGCAATGGCTACGCCTGGATCAAATACAAAGTATTCGGCGATAAAGTAGCCTGCTACGATGATAATACCACCTACAATGGTTGCCACCAAGGCAGAGGTAGTCGTCTTATTGTTATAGACAGTACCGACAAGATAGCCTTCAATGCCTTTCACTACGAAGGTAATTGGTACAAAGACTGCGTAGCCGAGGAATAAATCAGCTAACGCTGGGCCGATAGCACCAATATAGGCGCCATATTTTCGACCTAATAATAGAGCTGACGTCATAATAACGACATCTCCAACATTGAAATAGCCGCGAATGCCAGGTACTGGGATTTTCGTGTACATGGTAAACAATGTTGCGAGGGCAATCAATACGGCTGTGAGTACTAACGCGGACGTAGTACTGCGGTTTTGAACGTGTTGCATAGCGTCCTCCTTATAAAAATAGACATGTGACTATATCCATCACATGCCTATACTATATACCTTTATGGTAACACCTGCAAATACATAGAATTAACTATAAAAAATACTATTAACAGTACTCTTCAAAACGTTCCTCTACATTGTAGAGAACCTCGCAATCACAACCGCCACCTTCGTTGATAATCCAGTCTAGTACGCTTTCAACATCTACCTTTTGTTTTTCTAAAAACTCTCTTGTGAAAGTCAGACTATGATCGCAACCGTCATTTGTTTCTAATTTCTCGTCTACATAATCAAAGAGATTCCAAAATAATTCTTCGTCCATAGGTAAACTATCTTTAAAATTCTGTTTTTCTTTAGCTTTATAGCCTTTCAATAATTCCTTTTTACGCGCTTTGTCCATTATGATTACTCCCTTTTATGTATTATAAGTTATAGCTCATGACTTATATCTCAAGCCTTATTTCTCATATAATTCTGGTCGTTCTAAAACTATGCCATATTTTAATTTTGGTAGTTTAACGAATTGAGGGTACAACTGCTTAACCTCTTTACAAGATTTTAACGTAAGATGTTCTAAATTATTGAGTTCTAAAATGGGAGAGTAGTCTTTATCTATCACCTTTGCCGTTAAAAAGCTAAAAAAGCGCAACTGTTTCATATGGCGTAGAAATTCTAAGGATTGAACCTTAAGAATTTTTGGCGATGCAAAATCACCTTCTAAGGCAAGACTTTCAAGATGTTTTAGATTAGCTAATGGCGCATAATCATCAATTTTTTGAAAGTTTTCAATCGACAGCGCTACTAAATTTACTAATCTTGAAATAGGCTCTAAGCTTGATACACTTCTTCCGGACCCAATATGTAGATATTCTAGCTCTTGTAAATTCTCAAGTTTTAAAATATCTGGATAAACACCCCATTTTATATGTAACCTTTTAAGTCTACGCTGGGCACACACCGCATCAAATAACTCCTGTGGCATTCTTGTACAAAACATGAGCTCTGTAAAAGTATCTGGATGTTCAACTAAAAAATCATACCACTCCTGTAAAATACGTTTTTTATCTTTAGCAGAATAGTCTTCATCTAGCTGTGTGCAATTAATTATCAGCTTGTCTTCACCATCATATTCAGAAACCTCAACTACAGATTTTAGTTGTTTCTCATCCTTATGATAGTAGTCAAAGCCATATTTAATTTGCTTTTCTGTTAACACTGCCATTTACAATTCCTCATCTTTGTCAGTCCTATAATTAGTTTATCTATAACCAGAGCCATGTCCAACAGATTATAACGGGCCTAACAAATTGATACAAGCACATGCCCCTTCGCTTCTAGCACTTTTTTATAGAACACCTTCATCTGCTCGAAATCGTGGAGAATCTCATCTTTGATTTCCTCCTCTTCTTCGTCGTAGTCCCAAATATTTGGGTATAGTTCTGCTTCTTTGCAAGCAGTCATATCAAAAGATTCGAGTGCACTTTCAATATCAAATTGATCTAGAGCTGCCACAATATTGGCTAAATGATTATGTTCTGTATATGCTACATAGTCTGATATATCCTCAATAGCCATTACGCCTAGTACCGCTTGGCTAAGAGGATTTTTATCGTCTTTATGGTCAGTGCCCACACCAGTTAGCACAAAATGGAGTACATCCCACATCTTGTCGATATCAAGCAATAACTCATCGTCGTCATTCCACTCTTCAACACTTTCAAGAATTTCCTCTTCTTCTGATCCCATGGTTTTAAGCTCTTTTAAATTTACATCGCTTAAACAGCTATAATTTGCAATCAATCCCATAGTCTAAACCCTCCGTAGATAACTAGTAATCCAGAATCTCCCTAGATATTTAATAATCCATGATTTCTATAAACATTTAATAGAGTATAACCTCCATAGATTATTAGTGGTCAATCTCTTTCAGTAATTCTAACAATGTAACCTCATATTTGTTATTTTTATCTAACAACGGCTTACATAATAGAAGCACTTTTAAAGAATAGTAGTAAAAACTAAAGAATAGGTCATCCGGAAATACCTCTTCTTCCTCATATCTAAGAATATCTTCGTCTTCATCATACTCTTCAGACCAAAGATATTCTTCGTTGAGCATATCCGCAAAACTCGGTAGTGGATCTGCATGTTCTAGCATAAGACCATCTCTAATACACTCAGCAATAATGATGAATAATTCAGCTAATTCTTTTACTAAATATCTTGCGATCTCATTATGGCCTTGTTCTTCAACGGCTTTTTTAAAAATACGTAATAGAAAAATCAACGCAAAGGGCGTAGCATGCCATAAAGTCGATTGATGCTCAATGTTTTGGGCCAGCTCTTCACCTGCCACATCAATAGCATCAACGTTCTTCATATCCCACAACACCTCAAGATGAGCAGGAAAATCTGTAGCACGGCCGTAAGTTGTGGTCAAACGATGCCAGGGTATGTCACTGACTTTCACAGTTTCTATATATTGTTTCGTCACAGTATCCATTAAATTTACACCTTTATAGTAACGCATTCTCCCGAAGATTATTTCTGAATAACCTCTTTTACCAGTTCATAAGTATCTATAAAATTAAGAAATAAAGTTTACCTATCTAAACTTATTCACCATACCCTACATTTAGAGTTTCTCTAGTGTACAATCATGTCCACTATTATCCGTATCTAAAATGATTTCCTCGATTTCAGCCATTGTTTCTTGACCTAAATTTCTAATACTTTTATCATAAGAAATCCACCGAATATGGACAGGCACACCATATTCATGGCGGCCAAAACCACCGCGGAGTACATCGTTGAAAGCATCTAAATTATCTCCAATGTGCCAACCTAAATCATCTGTAAATACAGCCTCTACTTCTTGATAAAACCCTTTCATATTAGAAAATTTTCGGCCATCAATAGTAAACACTTGTCTAGGCATAGCATTTTTTGTATCAACCTGATTAAGCCTCTCCATTATCACTTTACCCCGTAATTATTTCTGAATAACCTCTTTCACCAGTTCATAGGTGTCTATGAAACGCAGTTTTCCTAGCCTAGGATTATCTACAATCTCCTCATAGATATCTTCCAACGTGCCTGCTGGTGCTAGTTTCCACAGCTTGCACGGATATAGCTCAACAGTTCCAATGATTTCTAAATGGTCTAGCAATAGGCCTAGGTCTTTATGATTAACCCAACAGTCGGTATCGATACCGAAATTTGTATTGTCTTTCCGGCAGGCGATTTTACTATTTAAAAACTGCTCCATTGTAGGTTTTTCTTTTTGTAAAAGCCGCGTACAAGCCAAATGGTACTCGATTTTCCGCGGTGATTGATCCACGTCAGATACAAAAATAGCTCCATACTCGTTTTCAAACTTAACAGCTAATACGTCGCCCACCTTAAAATGAGGTTCTCGCTTTGTTTTAGATTTACGAACCTTTAGAGGCTTTGGATTTTCACTTTGTAGTTGTACGGCTAATGTATCTAACATCTTTTGACGTTGTTTGAGCGCCTTACTATCAATTTCTAGCCAAAACTCATGAGCGCCCTTCGCGATTATGTCTAATGCTTTCTCTTTGATATCCTGCGGCAGATGACCTATCTTCCACAGCGAATAGGCTACGGCAGTCCAATAAATTTCTGTATAGAATTCGTCAGTACAAAAAGTCTGCTCTTCAGCCAAAATTTCTGAAACAATCGTATCAATACTAGTGCCATCTCTATAGCGCTCAACAATCAAATTATAAATATCATGGCCATCATCACTATCTATGATTTTTACTCCATCAATAGCCATATAATTCTCCTTTTAAGCAATACGTCTAGAAAAACAGATTTTGTGATTCTGTAACGGTTCCATCATCTTCATGGAAATAACAAATATATAAAGGACCTCGATGTGCAGCGTCATAGAATTTTTGTAATTCAGCAGCCACATTGACTTCTAAAGGCATACCTAGCGCCTGAACAACGGTTTCCCATACATCCATTTCTGTATAAGAAGCGATTTCATCATGACGCTCATTGGCATAGGCTTCGAGAGCAGATATATCCGTATATTGACTGGCGTCACAATAGTCATGCCAGCAAATGCTATACACCAATAAATGAATTAAATCATCTACACTTTCAGCTATGCGGCCACATTCCCCTTCGCTACTCATATACCCGATAGAGCCATCCTCCAATTGATGATATTCGCCACCGGCACCATCACGAGCAAAAGCTTTGCCGGGTAAAGAGAATGCGCATCGCCCTTCAGCAGCATCTCGTTCTTCCAACCCGTCTAATAGGCAGAAATCAAACAGCATATCAAAATCTGCTGCCAAGTTAGAATCTTCACACAATAGTTTTAAATAATCCATATTCTTCCCTCTTATTAATTCTCTCATCTCTCTATTTCATCTATTATTTTCTCGTAATTCTAATAATGCAGAAACTTCATCCATGTCGAGATTAAACATGTTACTTTCAAGATCAATTGGCTCGAAATAGTAACGAACTGTATCTGCCCCAAATTCATCGTCTAAATTGGCCCATTCTGCCCCTGAAAGCACGGTAAAGCCGAGCGTATCGTTTCCAAGGCTTTCAGCAAACCAACGCACCTCATAATCAGGCTTAACAAAGTCATTGAAATATTTGATGGTCACATCTCGATCTTGCTCATCAACGTAAGGAATCTGCAGCTCTTTATCGCCTTTTTGTAACACAATATCGTCACCATAAGCCTTGCCATTACTAACCGTTTTAATATCGATAGGCTCATCCATCATGTCATTAAAATAGCGCACTACATCTTCGTCGTACTCACGCCAGTCAATCCAGATGATAGCTTCGGAATCAAATAAATCATTTAGATCAATATCATTGGCAAAAAAGCTTCTTAATTCTTTATACAGATTTTCCATCGTCTCTCTCCTATGTATCACTTATTTTTTTAGATAGTCTACAACACCCGCGTCACCACTTTAATACAACTCTATAAGGTTTCATAAATCACATCTTGTTGAGCCGTAAAGTTTTCATCAAAAGAAACCAAAACATATAGATGTCCTGCTGGGGATTCACCTATATCATAACCTAGTGCAAATGCGTCGTAACAACCTGATTTATCTAACATAATATCTGTTAGTTTTAGCACCACAGACTCATCTGGAGACATCTCCTTTTGGATGATTTTCTGTGCCACTCGGTCTAATTCATCTAATTTAGTATATAACTGTGTCCAAAATGTTAGTGAAAGCATCTCGTCCTCTGTATAACCAGAGCAGCTAATATTGAGGCTATTGAAGGCTTGTTCTACATTTTCTACTTGAGTCTTTACTGTATCCTCTACAAGATTTTTTACTTGAGTCTCTATTGTATGATCTTCGTGATTTGCGACTCCATCGGCCACTAATTGACGGGCTACAAAGTAAACGCCATGCGGTTCTACAGTCCAGCTTTTAACGTTCCATAATGTCATTAATTCAGATTTTATCATTATGATACCCCACTAGTTCGCCACACTCCACTAGTTCATTATCCTGCAATATCCGCACTAACAGGGTTCCCATCCGCATCAATATTGGCTATGATGCAGTGCCCCCAGAAAATATCGTCATCGTCATAATAGACCTCTATGGTACCATCATTGCGGAACGCCAATTCGCCCATCGTAATACGCTTGGCAAATATTTCTGCCGTAATCGGATCTTGGTCATCATTGTCGAGCCAATCGTTAGCAAGGTCTAGTAAATGTTCACTAATGTATGTGCTAATTCGTTGTTCAAAGTCTTTGAAATTTTCAATCTTATTGAAAGCCTCCAATGCCACAGTGCAGCTTTCATCAGAACCCTCGTCCACATCAAGAGTGAATGCATAATCATCAATTCTCGCTGTGTAATATTGATACTCTCGATTTAACAGGAATTCACCCCTGTCAGTATGAAGGTATTTAGGGGTTTTCAAATACGCCGACAACGCCTCTAATTCGCTATGTTTAGCGTGCTCCTCTAATACCTCGAGCACATAATAGCGATTATTCCAAGAGGGACGCATATAGCCTAAATCCTCTAAGGGCTTAGCTTTCTTAACTAACAGTTTATAGACACCGTGTGGCTCAAAAGAATAACCCCATCGATCATCAAGGCCCTCAATAATCCACGTCAAAATGCCTTCGCTACGGTCAAGCACGCCAGTTCGAGTATCTAGGATAGCATCGGTGGACACTAATGGTCTATGGTACTTCTCTAAATAAGGACTCGCCCCATTCGCATCACTGCGCGGCAATGCATAGATTTCAAAGACTTCCGGCTCGAACTCTGCTTCATATTCTGGCAAATGTACAATACTCATATGACTCTCTCCTATTCATTACATTTATACAGTTCAAACTGTTTACAGTTAATAATTACGACCTTTTATAGATACGGCCACATTATAATCGTGCCACTACATTATAATTTTCGTTACATCACAAACGTTCAGCTACATCGATTCTATGTAATAATTCTTTCGCTAGTTCTTGGGCTCTTTTAAATTCCTCATTTGAAAGTACCATGAGCACCAAACTATCTGTGCCGATGTCCATACCTACTAACTTATGGTTTTTCCACGTGGAATTAAAATGTGCGCACCAGTCCCCAATACATTGACTGTCATCGAATGCGGATGTATCAATAGATACATCTCCAGTTAAATTTTCATCAGTAGATAAATTTTTATTATGGATTAACTTCTGCACATTATAAAGAAAATCCTCTAATTCGATTTTCAAAGATAACTCTACAGCACGACCAGTAGATAGCAACTTCTCATAGAGATTCCACCAGCTATCTTCTAGTTCTTCCATGGAATGTAACTTTGCCTTGGACATGAATGATTTGGCTTGTTTAGCATCGCCTAGCAACAACGTTGCTAACTCTGTAAATGTCGGTTTCGTCTGATCGATATCTAGATACGCTACTTCCACACACGAACTACAATCAGGTACTCTGCGTTTTTTCACAAAAGCCCGCATCATCTTCACTGCGTCAGGATAGCTTACATCAGCCATGCGATAGGTCTTGCCATCTATATCTAAGAATAAATCTACTGCATCCTGCTTTTTACCTACACGTGCTTTCATGGCAGTACATCCATCGATGGCATGAGGTGGGTATAATTCAACATACATGAAATATCCATCATGCATAGCCTTTAATGTATTATCTATACCTACTATATTAAAACCATTCCGATTATAATCAGGGCTCTTCATATGCCATTCTTCGTAATTGTCGAAAAGTTTTTCTTGAATCCAATTGTTAAAATTCATAAGGATATACCTTTATATAACTACTTTTTACAAATACACTATTTTATCTAATTATATCATTGTTTATAAATTAAATAGCATGATTTATAAGTACCTTAAATAACAAAATATAAACACAAAAATAGGGATGCGAACATGTCGCATCCCTATTTTATTGGATTATAAGCCTAATTTTTCCATAACCATTGCCAATTTAGCTTTAGTTTCTTCATTTTCTTGTTTAATTCTTGCATTTTCTTCTTTCAATGCAGTAATTTCATCATTCATTACGTATATAGAGCTAATTGGGCCACCTTTATAACGTTCAGGAATTGCTTTTTTAGCTGTGGATGAACCTACTTTTTTAGTTACCCCAACATTGAACATGTTATTTTGATCGTCAAGAGTTACACCAGCATGGAGCATAGTACTTTCATCAGTGAAATGAGCCACACCAACTGCTACAGCAGATTTATTATGATAATGACCATATGCAGCCATGATTTGAGTTGGTTCCAATGGATCGTATTGAATTGGTTTCAAACCAGCCAATGCTGCTGCATTTGCACCAGTTGTATTTATTTTGCTATCCAAACCATTAAACGCACTGTTTACACCACTCAAAGCAGCTTGTACTTGGCCTACAGTTGCTGCATCATTAGCAGATATTCCAGGTGCTACATTATGGATTTGATTACCTCCATTATTCAAGCCATCAGCAGATAGAGATACAGTCTTACCTGGATTTGTAGGGCTAGAAGCACCAGTGATAGTTACACCATTACCATTAGTTACAGTTGTATTTCCAGCTGCATCTGTAGTTGTTACATTTGTAACAGAGATGGAGTCTTTAAGTGCAACATTAAATACTTTACCATTTGTAGCTGTATCTGGTGATTCCGTAACTTTGATATTGTCACCTTCGGTAACTTTACTTTGTGCGCCGCCACCGATACCAGAGATCATATTTTGTACTTGAGTCAAGTTAACTGCATCGGTACCATTAACCGCTGTTGCTACATTACTAATGATTTTCCCACCAGCATTGATACCATCTTTTGTAATGCTAGGACCAGTAGCAGCACCAGTATTATCAGTGAAAGATAGACCAGAGCCATTGACAACTGTTGTATTACCAGTAGTATCTTTAGATGTTAGACCAGCATTGCTAATTTTAGTGTTACCAGTTGTAACAGAACCATTAGTGCCAAGATCAATATTTTCAGCTAATTTAACAGTTAATGTATCTGTACCATTTGCAGTTACCACAACATTGTTAGTTGTGCCATTACCAGTTGTACCACCAACTACATTAACAGTCGTACCTAATGCACGGTTGAATTGTGTGCCAGTATCTCCTTTAAAAGTCAATCCACTATTAACAGTATTAGTCAAATTAGTAATATTTTGCTTTACATCAAATAATTGACCACCATTGACTGCCTCTTTACTATTAGCAGCAACTGTGCCATCAGCAACGTTAGTTAATTTAGTTGTAGCACCAGTTGTTGTACCATCTGGATTCACGAGACTGGCTACTGGGCTAGTTACGGCCGTTGCACCCGCTACAGTTGTACCGTCTGCATTTACATCAGCTGCTTTGTAGTAGTTGCCATCATTGGCTTTTTCTAAACGCTCACCAGCATCATTTGTGTACACGATAATGCCAGCTTCGCCATTACGAATAGCATTTGTTTTATCCGTTAAATCTTTGCCATTTAATCCATCTTTACCTGTTGGTCCAGTGATAGATGCTCCAGCTGTACCATTAGAACCATCTCGACCATCTTTACCATTGCCAGCTACAGTAGCGGCTGTATTAATTTTATCTTTGATAGATTGTGCTAAATCAACGGTAATGGCATTACCATTTGCAGTCGTTGTTACATAGTTAGCAGTACCATTAACGGCAAGAGATTGTGTTCCTAATGCTACAGTTCCTGTCGTACTGTTATCTGCCGCAGTCTTAAGTGTACTCGCCCCTCCAGTTGTAGGGATGGCTGCAATAGCCGCGTCTAATTGCGCTTTATTAACGGCATCTGTACCATTAACGGCTGTGGCTACATTGCTAACTGTTTTATTCCCCGCATTGATACCGTCTTTTGTAATGCTAGGACCCGTTGCAGTATCAGTACTATCTTTGAAAGATACACCAGAACCATTGACAACTGTTGTATTACCAGCAATGTCTTTTGAGGTTACACCAGCGTTACTAATGGCAGTATTGCCCATTGTAACAGAACCAGCTGTACCAAGATTAATCTTTTGTGCTAATTTTACTAATAATGTATCTGTACCATAAGAAACTACACCAATGTTACCATCTGTTAATACAGCACTAGTTGCTGTATTCCCTTTAATATTTAGTGTTTCATCTAGTTTGCGAGTGATAGTTGTACCTGTATCACCATCAAATTTGATCCCTTTTGTAGTAACTGTAGTATTGGCAGCGTCTGCTATTGTTTTTACATCAAATAATTGACCACCATTGACTGCCTCTTTACTATTAGCAGCAACTGTGCCATCAGCAACGTTAGTTAATTTAGTTGTAGCACCAGTTGTTGTACCATCTGGATTTACTAGGCTTGCTACTGGATTAGTTACAGCCGTTGCACCCGCTACAGTTGTACCGTCTGCATTTACCTCAGCCGCTTTGTAGTAGTTCCCATCATTGGCTTTTACTAAACGCTCACCAGCATCATTTGTGTACACGATAATACCAGCTTCGCCATTACGAATAGCATGTGTTTTATCCGTTAAATCTTTACCATTTAATCCATCTTTGCCTGTTGGCCCAGTAATAGATGCTCCAGCTGTACCATTAGAACCATCTCGACCATCTTTACCATTGCCAGCTACAGTAGCGGCTGTATTAATTTTATCTTTGATAGATTGTGCTAAATCAACGGTAATGGCATTACCATTTGCAGTCGTTGTTACATAGTTAGCAGTACCATTAACGGCAAGAGATTGTGTTCCTAATGCTACAGTTCCTGTCGTACTGTTATCTGCCGCAGTCTTAAGTGTAGTCGCTCCTCCCGTTGTAGGGATTGCTGCAATAGCCGCATCTAATTGCGCTTTATTAACGGCATCTGTACCATTAACGGCTGTGGCTACATTGCTAACTGTTTTATTCCCCGCATTGATACCGTCTTTTGTAATGCTAGGACCTATGGCAGCACCAGTGTTATCGGTGAAAGATAGACCAGAACCATTTACTACAGTTGTATTACCAGCAGCATCTTTAGATGTGAGACCAGCGTTGCTAATTTTAGCATTACCAGTTGTAACAGAACCATTAGTGCCAAGATCAATATTTCGAGCTAATTTAACTAACAGTGTATCTGTACCATCAGAAACTACACCAATGTTACCATCTGTTAATACAGCACTAGTTGCTGTATTCCCTTTAATATTTAGTGTTTCATCTAGTTTGCGAGTGATAGTTGTACCTGTATCACCATCGAATTTGATCCCTTTTGTAGTAACTGCAGTATTGGCAGCTTCCGCTGTCGTTTTCACATCAAATAATTGACCACCATTGACTGCCTCTTTACTATTAGCAGCAACTGTACCATCAGCAATATTACTCAATTTTGTAGGAGTAGTCGTAGATCCAGATGCATCTAATAGACTTACATGAATATCTGTATGAGCTACTGTACTGGCACCAACTTTAGCCTTACCTGTAGTGGAATCGATATCACTTTCTAAATAATACCCCTCTGTTGTACCAGTAGAGTCAGTTGTTTTTACAACTTTATTACCATTAGCATCTACAAAAGCTGTTTGCTTATCATTTTGAGCATCTACTGCAAGCTCTGTTAAAGTGTTGATGGCTTTTGCATGTTCATTCAATGCAGCTTGCGTGATATCATCAAGCATTAAATCATAAGATGCCATAGTACTTGAACCAGCTTCAGCAAGGCCTCCAATATTTGCAAATGCTAAATTGTCTGACAATTTACTAATAGTTACAGTTTTACCCGTAGTCGTAGTAGTTGTGGTGCCAAGGACTTCTGTCTTTATTGTACCTTTCTGCGCTTTACCAGGTGAGGAAATTACGGTTTGTTTAGTTTCTACTGGAGAAATTTGAGCAGCTTTTTTAACTGGACTTGTAGAATGAATATAGTTTCCATTACCATCAACAGTGCCACTATCATTCCACATTTTAGTAATATTACGAGTAGATGTTGCTTGCTCTGTACCATTTGCTACAAAGGATGTATCTGGAATTAACTGACCATTTGCGTAGATATAAGCAGTCGTATTCGTATTCCCATTAAATGCCATACTAGTAGGGTTTGCAATTGTACCAGAAATTGAATATGTATTTGAATCCATAGCTGTTAAATTTGTACCAGGCTGTAAATGACCGCCGATATATGTAAGATTATTTGAGGTATTAACTTCAATTGTACCAACTGTAGTAGTCGCCCCTTCTGCACTAGCGGTATTCACACCACTAGTGATTACAGTTAAACCTAATATAGCCATTGCCGCTAATCTAGTAGATCCTTGGAAACGGGATGTACTTTTTGCCTTTTCAGATGTAACTACATTACATCCTTTTTTTGCATTCCAAACCACTTTAAAAATTTTGTTCATAATATTCCCCTTATTAAGTACAAAACAATAAATTAAAAATACTTATAGATATTATACACATTAATTTTATTAATTGGGAATAGTAAAATCTTGAATTTCAATAATTAATCCGACAAAATTAATCTATTTTCATTAAATCCTCATCGCCATGCTGTATTGGCATCAATCAAAATATATATTTTGATTGATTAATAAAACTAAAACTTAATATAGTCAAAAAAATAGCCTTCATCACAAAATGTAATGAAGGCTATTTCAACTAAATATTATTTTGGTGCGCCTAACCGGAATCGAACCAGTGACACGCAGTTTAGGAAACTGCTGCTCTATCCTACTGAGCTATAGACGCATGTATACTTTATTATATCGTTTTTAATAAAGTATACGCAAGACATCCTTATTGTTGTAGGTATTGGTTGTTCACTTGTTTTTGTTCTTCTGGACTGAGGTTTTGGTAGCCTTTAGCTAATGCACTTACCCAAGATCCATAAGCAGGATTTGGGAATACCACAAAGGTAGTACCAAAGTCTTCTTTATGAGCATCAATGATGCCATTTCTTTCAGCTAGTGTCTTACCTTTTGTGCCAATCGGGAAGTCACCAGCGTTATCGCCCATGTATAGAACGACAGAATATTTTTTAGCAATCGCATCAAAGCGAGGTTGTTTGTCAGAGTCTTTTTCGAATAGTAGTACATGTTCTTTATCGACGGATGGGAAGCCAAGTTCCTTAAAGTTTTGTACTGTTGCATCATAGTTAACAGGTGCATAGCGATTAGAAACGTAGAATATTTCAACACCTTGTTTATGTACTTCATTTAGGAACTCAACAGCACCTGGCATGGCTTGCGATTTACCTTGATGCACAGCTTGACGCCACCAAGGAGCATCGAAGCGACCATTGCCACTAGCAACGCTTTCACCCATCAGTTTAGTATTATCCACTACAGTTTCGTCCGCATCAAGAACGATAGCAAGAGGTTTTCTCTGATGAGATGGATCAGTAACAGCCATCTTAACAAGATTTAGCGCCACATTGTACCCTTGATACGCTAGTGCTCTGTACTCTGCAGAGGTGCGCATCCATAAGAGTCCCATTGTTTCTGTTTCGGCTTGGTACTGCTGTTTTTGCTTCAGTGCTGCCTGCTCATCTAGTACTACTGCAGCTTTTGCCGGCTCACTGTTAGCAGCTACCGTATTCGTAGCCACTATACTATTAGTCGGTTGAGTTGATTGAACCTGCGCTACCATCGCTGTAGGAACTACAGGATTTGCCTTCACTGTCATCGGAGAATCCGCCTGTACTACAGAACCTACGCAAAGGCTACCGCCAAGGCAAGCCACCCCTACATACCATGCTAAACTACTACGTTTCATAATTGCCTCCTATCCACATTTGCTCTCTGTATACATACAATACACAATGTAATTCTACATAGGTATACGAAAGTCCTCTATAGCTTTATAGGCTATCTGTGTATTTTAATCGATTTACACAAGAACTATGCTATAATACAGCTGTTGATAGTATTAGAGAGTTCTTATAAAAAGAGGTATATGTAATGAAAGTATGTAAACGATCAATTATTACCAGTTCACTATTAGCTGTATTAGCTATATCATCTACGTACGGGGCTGCACCAGTACAGCCAAGTGAAAGCACAGACGCTGCAGTGGTTGAGATGGATTATTCTAATATTCCAGAGTTAAAAAAATCTATCGAAAGCGCAACACCGGCTATGGTGCAATCTACGCTTGATGCTTCTAAGGGAAAACCTACTAAAGATAAGCCCATCTATTCAACGGTGACTATGTCTGGTAACCGTGTTGTATCCGTAAAAACTTACAAAACTAAAGAAGAACAAGAAAAAGCCATGTTAAAAGAGCGTAAACGCTTAGACAGGGTCACTGCTGAACGTCAGGCTAAAAGAAAAGACGAAACACGCACAGATATGCTAAAAGGTTTAACACCAATACCGTCCTATCCACCTGTAAGCGAAACACGCGTATTACAAAGCGAAATGTTCTCTAGACCATTCGGCAGACAACTAGATTTGCGTTTAGTAGAGGCCTATACACAAGATTATGACAAGGCCAAACCTGGCGATATTTATGTCTATGCAGATTATGTGGACTACACATCTAAACAGCTATTAGGTGAAAAAGATGGCACTACTGCTATTTCAGCTATGATTCTACGTGTAATCATGAGAAAAGACGAAAACAAGGCTTTCAGCATTGATGTAAATGCGTACTTCATAAATCCAACAACACATACCATTTCCATAAGTCGGTCCGAAGATGTAAAGGGTATCGATATCAAGAAAGAGGAAAGAGCTGAAGCTGTATTTAAACTACCATCACACCAATTACAAGCCGGCGATCCACAGTATGAAATCGCTAAGCTTATGTATCAGGACCTAACAAATAAAAAATTTGATTAATAATATTTAAATACACTCACCATGACAAAAGCCCCACCTTACTATGAGCTACATAGCAAGGTGGGGCTTCGTCTTAGTTTGCGGTACTATAAAAAATACCCCTTTCATAACCAATACATGGTTACAAAGGGGTATCATTTTATTTACGCTGGACGGCTCCAGTCGACTTGTACGTCGATAGCTTCCCACATGCGTGTTAAAGCTAATTTTAAGTTATCTAAAGATTCTAATGGTTTTACAGTCAAGCGTTCGTATGTATCAAGACCTGTAGCATGCTCGATGGCATGTTCGTCGTTCAAGTAAGCGATAACCTTATCAGCCCACTCTTGTTCAGGTAAATCTACGGACACTGTTTTTGCTTCTGTGTCATAGGACAAGAAGCCATTGCTGTTGATGCCATAATGGATGGCTACACGAAATAAACTCATATCTATACCTCTCTTGCGGTAATTTCTAAACACTATATCCATATTGTAACATGAACAATTATATTAGCGAAAGTATTCAATATAAACTTTATGAGTCTATTGTATCGAGTTATATGTCTTCGTTAATGTCGCCTACATCACTATTCTTATATAGGTCAAGGCCCTTATCCATTTTAGTAGATTCCACATCCTCATTAGTTGATTGTGCATCTACTGCGGCCTTTAGTTCCGATCGTTTTCTACGCGTTCCATTGTCTCCGTGAAAGCGCTGCCATAATGCACCACTCATAACGGCCGTTTCACCAAATTTAGATTCTAATGAATCTAATACGCCAGCTAGTTTATTTTCAGTCTCATTTTTAGGTGATTCGAAAAGACTATCTTGCATAGGTACTTCCTCATCGAGACCACTCACAGTAAGGCCTAATAGTCGTATAGGACCAGGTGGATCCATAAAGGCAATCTCACTAGAACCACCATAGTTTGAACTACTATAGTTTAAATTAGTAGATTTTAAATTTGTAGATTTGACCTTCGTAGTGGCTCCTAATACTTCAATGTCTTTCTTTGTGCCTTTCGGTTTTTTACTGGTCTTATCTTGCATCAGTTTATTCCATAAGAGCAAAGCCGTTTCAAAGAACACATGCTCATGGTCTGATGGTGTATCTAACCGCTTTTGGCGGGATACGGTGGTAAAATCATCGTACCGAACCTTAATGGACACAGTGTGACCTAACAGGTTACGTTTTCTTAATCGTTTTGATAAGCGGTTCGCAAAGTATCTAAACTCTAGTTCAATAGCACTGCCGTCAGTTAAATCTTCTTCGTATGTCTCCTCAGCTCCGATAGATTGTATTTTGCGATCGGTTTCCACAGGTCTATCGTCAATTCCATTCGCTAGTTCCCATATGCGACGCGCCTGGTTGCCCACGAGGGGAATTAAACAGCTTTCATCAGGCAATGCTTGAATATGACGCATCAAGTGAAAGCCCCCTGTTTTCAAGATTTTTTCTGTACGAGGACCTACGCCCCAAATGCGTTTAATCGGTAATGGAGCTAAAATCTCTTTTTCACGGCCATAAGGTATGACCACAAGGCCGTCGGGCTTATCTAAATCGGATGCCAATTTGGCAAGGAATTTATTCGGTGCTAGCCCTGCAGAGATAATAAGACCAGTTTCCTCAAACACTCGGTCTTTAATAGCTCTGCCCAGTGCTTTTGGTCCACTATACATGGTAGACATACCGCTAACCTCGAGGAAGGCTTCGTCGATAGATAGAGGCTCAATGTGAGGCGTAAATTCTTTCATAATAGAAAAAATCTGATGGGATACCTCTTTGTAACGATCCATACGCGGATACACATAGATGCCATCGGGACAGAGTTTCTTAGCACGAGAGATGGGCATGGCGGAGTGAACGCCAAATTTACGAGCCTCATAGGAGCAGGTAGCAACGACGCCACGTGAAGAAAGACCACCCACAATTACGGGGTGGCCTTTATATTCTGGATGATCCAATTGTTCGATGGACGCGAAAAATGCATCCATATCAACATGCATAATCCATCGTCTCATTGTTACGCTTCTTTTTCGTGCTCAGAAATACGGCAGTATTTAATTTGCGCGCAAATACACTCATCCTTAGATTTATATAGTTGAGGGATGATTTCTAAAATATCGCCAAATGTAGCTTCATTAATGGAATAACGAGTCCATAAGCCATTACGTTGAGAGTTAACTACACCTGCATCAATTAAGATTTTCATGTGGTAGCTCAACGTAGATTGGGACAAATTGAAGCTAGCTAAAATATCAGCTGCACATAATTCATTGCAAGACAACATATCGATGATGTGTAATCTTGTTTCATCGCTTAATGCCTTGAAAATCGTAGCTAAACGTTCGTAAGAAACTTCAACCATATCTTTAACTCCTCAAATCCGTATCAAAAAATGTCAATCTACTTTCTAGACTCTATTATATACTATTTCTTAATGTAAATCTATTTTTTTCTTTATATTTGTATCTTAATAATTTATTATGAATATCAATTTTACATAGATGGGTAATTTTTACCACATTATAAACTAATTTAAGCACGTCATAGTTTGTATATTGTGAATATTTTAAATAAATTTTCATCTCATAGATTTATTTAGTTATACATAATCCTGCATATATAAAAATTGTATAAAATATTTTTCTATAGAATTTTCGATATACGCGTTTTCTGATAACCTTATAGCATACTTCGATATACCGCACTACATTAGCAACCGAAAGGATTAGATGTATTATACTTTTTTTGTGTTCTAAATCATTTCATTACAAAAGGCTCCTCTTAGAGGAGCCTTATCTGTATAATTCTATAAACCGATTGCATAGCGGTAAAATTTTAACAATTATACGGCTACATCGACACTATCGAATGCAATCATTCGCATTATATCAAATTAGTATAGCTTAGAATACGTTTACCAAGTCGATAGTTTGATTACGGTTAGGACCTACGGATACGATACCCAAAGGTACACCTGTTACTTCTGCAATACGTTCTACATATTTGCGAGCATTTTCAGGAAGATCTTCGTATTTACGGATACCAGAAATATCTGTTTCCCAACCTGGCAATGTTTCGTACACTGCTTCGCATGCTTCAAGGTCTTTTAAGTTAGCTGGGAAGCCTTCTACATCTTTACCATTCAATTTATAACCTACGCAGATTTTCAATTCTTTGAATGTATCAAGAATATCCAAACGAGTGATTGCAAGGTAATCGAGGCTGTTAAGACCTGCCGCGTATTTTACAACCATAAGATCTAACCAACCGCAACGACGAGGACGACCAGTTACAGTACCGAACTCATGACCAAGTTTGCGAAGGTTATCGCCAGTTTCATCAAGAAGCTCTGTAGGGAATGGACCTGCACCAACGCGTGTTGCGTATGCTTTTACTACGCCGAAGATATTTTTCAAGTAGTTTGGACCAATACCAGCACCTGTGGAAGCACCACCAGCGATTGGATGAGAGGATGTTACGAATGGATATGTACCGTGATCAAGGTCAAGCATAGTTGCTTGCGCGCCTTCGAACAATACCTTTTTATCCTCTTGAACTGCTTTCAAAACAGCGATGTTAGTGTCTGTTACATATGGTTTCAATGCTTCAGCATATTTGATGTAATCCGCTAAGATTTCATCGTAGTTAACAGGTTCAGCATCATAAACCTTTGTAAGCATTTTGTTTTTGAATTCTACATTGTATGCTAATTTTTGTTTGAATGTATCCAAGTCATACAAATCGCAGATACGGATGCCGATGCGGTTAATCTTATCAGCATAGCAAGGACCGATACCGTTTTTAGTAGTACCGATTTTAGCGTCCCCTTTAGATGCTTCCTCTGCATTATCTAAGGCGATATGATATGGCATGATAACATGCGCACGGTCAGAAATTTGAAGAGATTTAGCAGATTTACCTTGTTTTTCAAGGCCTTCAATTTCTTGTAACAAAACTTTAGGGTCAATAACAACACCAGTACCAACGATATTTTGTTTATCATCATACAAGATACCACTTGGTAACAGACGAAGTGCAAATGCTTTGTCATCTACTACAACAGTATGACCTGCGTTATTACCACCTTGACTGCGCACAACAACGTCCGCACGTTCCGCGATCCAGTCAACGATCTTACCTTTACCCTCGTCGCCCCATTGAGTGCCGATAACCATACTTGTTGCCATATCTATATCCTCCATGTGAAAGTCTAAATAATTCATTATCATTATACAACAATGTTCGGACTCTGTGAAAGTATTTATACAAATTCAATCTTTAGTTTCTTGCCGAATGCATGAGCTATTTTCTGTAAAGTCTTCAAAGATGGATTACCATTTCCATTTTCAATCTTACTAATATCAGACTGAGTAATGCCGGTTAATTCAGACAGTTGCATTTGTGTCATATGAGCAGCTAATCGCGCCTCAACTATATTCTGAATGATTTGGTACTCATCATCTAACGCATCCCACTCTTTTTTAAACTTCGGATTTTTTAATTGTTTCTCTAAATATTGATCTAACGTTTCCATATTATGTATACCTCTCAATATAATCGTTCTTATATTTAACAGCTAATTCAACTGCACTCTTAGGAGTTTTCATGGATTTCTTTACAAAACCATTTGTTAAAACAATTCGTTTTCCCACAAAAAAGAAATACAATATCATAAAAAAAACAACAGAAAACGTATCCATCATATTCCTCCTAGTGCTAGAAGAAATCTTTACTTAAATTATATGTTAAAACATATATTCAGTAAAGATATGAGATATAGAAATTTAAAGTCTTACTATATCCAATATAAGTATCTAATCTCTTAAAGTAAAGAAATGGGAGGTGACCATTAGTCACCTCCCATGTATTGACATTTTAACTAGTCAAAGTATTCTATTTTGCCCTAGATACTATTCCTTTTTTAATTTTTATCTGTTGCTTAAGTACTATTTTGGTTCTTTAAGCCATAGGCTCATTAGGAGTCCCATAAGACCTACAGGTATCAATGTCATCAAAGCAGTTTGCACGTCATAGATATCTGCTAGATGGCCTACATATGGCGCTACAAGGCCGCCTAAGGTAATGCCAAGGCCTAGTGTAATCCCCGACGCAAAGCCTGCATTTTTAGCAAGGTATTTTTGACCGAGTACGGTAATCGGTCCATATTGTGAGAATACGCCAAAGGCCATCGGTATCATAGCACCGAAGAAGCCCCATATATTTGGGACAAAGATAAATACTAAAACAGATGGCAAGAAGATAAGATTACCTAAGCGCACCGTTTTAAGGAAGCCTAATTTATCGGATAAAGCCCCGCCCATATAGGTAAGGACTGCGCCCATTGCAAAGTACATGGTTAGCGCCAAGCTAGAGGCGCTGGCTTCGCCGTTAATAACGGTAATATACAAAATAGGGATAAAGATGGATAGTACAGAGAATAAAATGGAGCGAGAAGCAATGACAAAGAATAACTTGCCGAAGCTCACCCAATCGTTGGCACCAGTATTAGTGGACTTAGCAGAGCTTTTACTTTCACCAACAACATCGGTAGCCGCAGAACCTGTAAAGGCATACACATACAATAACACGCCAATCAATGCAATGGCCGTGAACACCCAAAGGAAATGAGCACCAAAAACGTACACACCACCAGCAAGGAGCGGACCCAATGCAAAGCCAGCGCTGCCACCTACGGCAAAGCGCCCCATAGCATTACCAAGCTCATTGGATTGCATACGATTTACAAGAAGTGCCGCCTCAGGATGGAATAATGCTGCCCCTACGCCGGCCAAGAGTGACAAGGCTAGAATCATTTCATAGCTCGTAGCTAGTGCTATAGCACTAATAGACACGAGAGTCACCGTAAAGCCTGCTGGAATGAACCAAGGTACGCGCCACCGATCGGCCACATAGCCCAATGCAGGCTGGGCGATAGAGGCCACCACGGTGTTACAGAAAATAATGGTAGCCGATTGATAGTAATTAAGGCCAAAGTTAGCGATAAAAAATGGTATAAGCGCCGCTAGAGATCCTTGTCCAAAGTCATTAATACAATGAAAAATAGGTGGTCCGTACTTTCGTATAATACGTTTCATATAACCTCCTAAGATAAATAAAAACAGGTAGATATAGCCAACACCTAATGCATGTGCCATAGGCTTGTTGGTCTATACCTACCCTAGTCTTTCATATGTTATGTGGGAAGTACCCTACAATTATAGGCCAAAGCGAGCCATGATTGTATCTACATGTTTCAACAATTTATGTGGATCGAAGCATGCATCGATTTCTTCAGCAGTCATGTATTTCTTGATGTTTTCATCAGATTTAAGACCTGTAGCAAAATCTTTACCTTCAAGCCAACGTTCCATAGCGTATTTTTGAACCCAACGGTATGCTTCGTCACGTACTGCACCTTTATCTACAAGGTGAGTTAAAATTGTTTGGCTAAATACAAGGCCCCCTGTAAGGTTAAGGTTTTTAAGCATTGTTTCAGGATATACCAACAATTTATCAATTGTACGGATTGTAAGGTGAAGCATGTAATTCAACGAAATTGTTGCATCTGGTAAAATAACGCGTTCTACAGAGCTATGGGAAATATCGCGTTCATGCCACAAAGCTTGGTCTTCGTAAGCAGATTGAGCATAACCACGAAGCAAGCGAGCCATACCGCAAATTCTTTCACATGTAATAGGATTACGTTTATGAGGCATCGCAGAGGAACCCTTTTGTTTAGGGCTGAAATATTCTTCCGCTTCGCGCACTTCAGTACGTTGCAGATGACGGATTTCCAAAGCGATTTTATCCAATGTACCGCCTACAACAGCGATAGTAGACAACAATTCAGCATGACGGTCACGTTGTACGACTTGTGTAGCGATTTTAACAGGTTCAAGACCTAATTTTTCGCATACATATTGTTCTACGAACGGATCGATGTTGGAGTAAGTACCAACAGCACCGGACAATTTACCAACAGCTACGCTTTTACGAGCGTGCTCCATGCGTTCGATGTCGCGTTCTACTTCAGCCATCCACAATGCTAATTTCAAACCAAATGTAGTAGGTTCACCATGAATACCGTGAGTACGACCGATCATAGGTGTATATTTAAACTCAGCTGCGCGACGACGCAATACTTCGTGCAAACGTTTCAAGTCTTCAATCAAGATGTCGCATGCTTGTTTCATCATGTAGCCAAGCGCTGTATCTTTAACGTCAGTAGATGTAAGGCCAAGATGAATGTATTTAGCCGCTTCAGGACCTACGTATTCACCTACTGCTGTTACGAAGGAAATAATATCGTGGTTTGTTTCCTTTTCGATTTCATGAATGCGTTCAACGTCGAAATTGCCCTTTTCACGAATGGCTTTAGCCGCTTCTTTAGGGATAACTCCCAACTCAGCTTGCGCCTCGGATGCCAATGTTTCTACCAATAACATTGTGTCGAACTCATTGCGTTCGCTCCAAATATGGCCCATTTCTTCTCGTGTATAACGTGGTATCATGATGTCTCCTTTGCATGATAAAAGCTAGATTTCTTATAGGATAATTGTACCATATGTGAAAGCTCCATTCAATGAATGGAGCTAATTTTTCCGAATGATAATTACATTAAATTTACTAATTGTTCGTGTTTATGCAGCATTCACTATATTCAAACTTCTATTTTTGTTTTATATAGATTAAGACCTCTATTCGGCTCTATTGGATACATTTAGCTTTTCTTATCATTCGGTCCCACAAGAGACTTCGTTTCAGTTCGTATATTTCTATACCTTCATCGATGCGCTGAATGCGTTTAATCATTTTTGGATGAGTAATAAACAACCGACTAAAAAATCCCGTACTTTCACGATCATATAATTCACCAGTTTCAAGCATACCAATTTGTTCAGTGGCAAGGCCTAATGCAACAAGGCCCTCTCGCAACTCTCGCCCTAAACCGATAGATACGGCGTAGGCATCTGCAGCATACTCACGACGGCGGCTATCAAAATAGTAGGTAATCCACTTCGGCAAGCGCAGTACATACTCCACCGCCGCAATCATAACAAGAAGAACTATTTGGATTATGCGAATGACGATATTAACAATAGGAATCAGTGCCAATATATTTAAGGCTCCATTTAAAAGTATAACGAGGTTTAATATTAATTGTCCTAATCGGTCCATAGCGTAGGTTATGGTCAAGTAAATTGTGTCTCGGTTTCTTAAATGCCCCAATTCATGCGCCAAAACGCCAAGCAAATGTCGTTTATCTAATCCACTCAAAGCGCCTGTATGAATGGTAATATGATTGATTCCTGAAGCAAAAGCATTGATATCCTCATCAGTGCGCATACGCAATGTCAATGTATTTCTTGATACGCCACTACGTGTACATAATTCTTCTAAGAGTGGTTCAATATATTCAGCTTCTCCAGCACTTGGTTTTCTTTCACCTTGTAACAAATGGGCTAGCCAACTAAAAGGTGGCAAAAATAATCCAATCGCCACGATAATAGGTAACGCAATAGACAAAACAATATACACATCTAACTTATCCGCTAAATGTAACGGTTTTATAAACCAATCCCAAGAAAAGGGGTACACCAATTGCACGGCAGACTCTAAAATTGGGAAAAAGACAAATACAATAATGACATTAACGATATAGGTAAGAATAACTTGAATCATAGGCGCTCTCTTTACGTTCTTATAGGCTTATATAGCTATATACTAATATAGTAATAAATTAATTAAAGTGTATCATAGCTGTACATTGTGATATATAATAAACATACAGACTAAACCTATTATGAAGAATAGCTTATTTATAACTGAGCTTTATGATAGTAGTAAGACTAACTATGTCCGTTATGGGGAGGCTTTCATGGCAAATTTAAATCGAAAAGAGCGTCGTGCACAGCGCAACGAATCAAATACTATAGGTATACTATTACGCTTATTCTTTGGACTCAGCTTTATAGGCTTGGCTGTAGTTCTATTTGGAGAGTTCGATCTTAATTATGTATTTTCTATATTTACAGCAGATATTATCGTGTCCTTAATTTACGTGATACTCAATAAATCTCGCATCACTACATCCTTAGCTGTTAACACCAATGTACGCGTTATCATTGCATTCCTCATCATGCTAGTAACAATGTTCTTCTACGCTTTCGCTTTATGGCGCGTCGATCAATTTAGCGCACCTATGCAAATCACTTTATTTATCGGTGGCGCCATCGTATATCTTGCGGTGTTCAATTCTACCAAAACAATGCTTACAAACCAGGATTAATCTCATAGTCGTCAAAATCAAACCTATAACAATATCAATCCTATTGTAAAAGGAAATAGCAATTAAATAAAAGACAAGAAAAGAGGCATATCTTACATACATTTGTATGAGATATGCCTCTTTATTGTCCTAGAATAACGGGAACTGCTAAGTAAACAGGTTCACCCCGTCGGTTAACGATGGATCCACTGCTTTTGATGATGCGCAGCGCTTCGTCTCGTACAGCTGGTGGTACATCGTCCACGATCAGTGGCGTATGTTCGCCAACGATGACATTACCGTTAACATCAAAGTTAACTCGTACTACCACCTTGCCTGTTACGACAGATGCTCGCCCCTGTTCTTGCACAGTCCGCAAGTAGTCATGAGGATTAATATCTGGTTTTTGTAAAAGCGCTTGTTGTCCTGGCGTCAATAAACTCAATGCTAAATCAGATAAGACAGATAAGTCACTAGATTCAGGCAATCCATCTCCAGTTGCATTCGGATCTGATGTTATCTCTTTACCGATAGGCGCTTTACTATTCTTGGAGGATTTTCCATCCTTAGAATCTGCTCCGTGCGTAACTACAGCTTGTTCACTGCTGCTCGTTTCCGATTCAATAGCCTTTGGAACGGTCCATTCTCGGCGTACACTAGAAGCTGCTGTACTTTCACTTAACTCTTTAGTACGCTCATCCTCTGGCTTGCGCTCATCCACCAAAGAATTCGCCTTAGGTGTCGCGCCTTCTGGAGTTACATTCTGTGGTTTTTCCATAGGATTTTCCACTGGTTTCGGTGCGGTGTCAACAGCCTCAACCCCTGTATCGCTTTCACCATCATCAGGCAAATTAAAGCTAATTTCCGCCGCATCATGGGCGGCACCTGTACCTGCCATTCCCCGCAAAGAAAGACCCATCCCAGAGACGAGTATCGTCGTAATACCTAAGGACACGATGAACGGTTTCAAATAATGCGATTCAAACATAGAATCACTTCCGTTCCGTAGCGACGCTAATATATTTAGCGCCATTCACCTTGAGCATGTCCAATAGGGCGATAACCTCGCTATAGTAAACATCCTTAGATGCGCGAATGACAAAAGCTTGTCGAGGTGCCTGCTTCACGATAGATTGTACCTCTTCAGCCAATCGGTCGGAAGAGATTTCCTGATTGTCGATATATAGCGTGTGCGTTGTGGTGAGCGTAATCGTAATAGGTTCAATAGATTTTGCCGTAGATGTCGATGCAGATGGTAAATTGAGCGGAATTTGCTGCTCTGTATTCATGTACAGCGTGCCAACCATGAAGAATACCAATAAGAAAAATACGATATCGATCATAGGGATAATCATGATGGTCGGTTCTTTTTTAACCCCTAATGTGCGTCGTCTCATATATCATGTTCCTCGTTGTACGCATCGAGGATGTTGCCGCACTCATGCTCTAATGTAGTAATAGAATCATTTACCTTTGCTGCACAGTAACTGTGAAAGCCGAGCGCGATAATCGCTACAGTCAAGCCTGTAGCCGTTGCCACTAAGGCTTCAGATACACCACCTGTAATGATGGTAGGCGCACCAATATCGCCGCCTACTACTGCGAAGGCGCGAATCATGCCAAGCACGGTCCCCAATAGGCCCAATAGTGGAGCCATGGTTACGATCATACTAAGCCAGCTAAGGCCGCGTTTTAAACGCTCATCGGCGTAAGATACTACGTCTTGCAAACGGTTTTCTAAACCATTATAGTTCTTTGCACTGCGCATAGCGCGAGCAAATAAAGCGCCAAGCTCCTCTGTATCGCGTTCCAGAACACTTGGTAACATAACCCAAGATTGATTCTTCTCTAACACCTTATTAAAGCGGCGCAAGTCCTTTGTAAACTTACGATATAAAATGATACGCTCAATGCCAATCATCAATGCAAAGAGCAAAAAAATTACTAGCGGATACATAACAAATCCACCAGCCACAAATAAATGCGCTATGCTACTCATACTAACCTCCAAAAGCCTTCACCCTCTAGGCCCCAATAACCTTTATTATATCACGTTTTAAGGCATCTAAAAATATGTATGAGACAAAAAAAGGCTATACTAATCATGATACACATATTAGTATAGCCTTTAATTTTGCTTTAATTTTGCTTTTATTCTACTTCTATTTTACCTTTGCCGGACCTTAATTCCGTCATGATTTAACCATAGCATAACCATTGCATTCGTATAATTTATTAGTCTTTTTTAAGGAATTTTACAAGTATGCCACCGATTGTTAAGGACAAGCCAAAGCCACTACAGAACATGCCGATAGAATACATCCAAGCATAAGTTTGATTGTTAGAAGAAATTGCTTTAGCTGCCTCTCGTGCATTAGTAGCATTTCTTGCAATTTCCAAATTCGTTGTAGCTGGATCTGGATTTAATAACAGGATCACAATACCTATAATTAAAACAACTACGCCAACAGGTAATAACATTTTTTTACTCATTTTAAGACCCTCTCTAACATTATACGAAACGGTATATATCATTAGATATTATTTATCAAGTTTGTTCATATCCAAACGATTCATACTGCCAATGAAGCGATTATAGGATTCAACCATATCATTATAATGATCATTTGTTTGGTCACCTAAGAATGTACGAATTCTACCAATAGCTGTATTTAATGAATTCTTAGTACTGTTATATTCCGGACTAGTAATACTATTAGATACGTCCATGATGCCTTGTAACTCTTGGTTAGCTGCATTTACATCAATTTGTTTACCCTCTTCAAAGCCATCCAATAAAGCAGTTAAACGTAAATGAACTTCTTGAGCTGCCGCTGCATTTTTCTTGCCAGACTCTTTAAGTTCTTTCAACTGTTCTTGTTGGTTTTCTGTATTATGTTTGTGAATTACTGCGTCTAGTTGATTATACGCTGCATAGAACTGATCATATAATTGAACGTATTTAGGTCCTAATTGTTGTTCCTTAGCATAATTATCTGCTTGATATGAATTAGTTTCGTAGTACGTATCCAATTCACTGGCTACTGGTACAATATCCTTTAATACAGCCAATACGTTATCTAAAGGTTCTTTCATATCATCATATGGCACGCCAGCATCTTTAGCGGCTTGTAAGTTCTTTTGTAAAGAATCAAAATGTGGTGACATAAAGCTTGTTAAATGTTGCCCTTCTCTTAGTTTTTGAATGTTTGGACCGATAGCATAGCCAAAGCGCACTGTATGACTGTTAAAATCGCCAACGGCTTTAATGTAGTTGTTAAACACTTTAACGTCATCTTGTGATGTCTTTTGAACACCTTGTTGTACGCTATTGGCAACCTTAGAAACACTACATCCTGTCAAGAATAATGGTGCTGTTAGAGTTGATGCGCACAATACTACGGTTATCATTTTCTTTACTAGTGGTTTCATAATGACCCTCTCTTTTTAATCACATACAAGTAACAATCTATGATTAAATTATATATCATATATGAAATATATGAAAGCATCAAGTATAAATATATGAAATTTATTTCATGAATACGCATTCATAGGCATAAAAAAGGCACAGCATCTTACTACTTGTTTCACCAACAGCAGTTTTGATACTATGCCTTTTATGGATGGATACATCTTATATATCTAAATCAGTATGATAGCTAATCGGAGTGTCTTAATAGATAAGTTATGCCATCTTATCAAATAGGTATATAGCTATCTACTCATTTAATAGACTTGTCAAAAACTCCAATTAATTCTTCAACGGCTTGTGATTCGCTCATTTCACCGTCTAAGACAGCATTTTCAACTTCGCCCATACGACCTTGAATGACTACATTGTTAAAGAATAGGTTGTGCAAATGTTCGTCAATCATATCACGTACCCAACGGAGGGATTGTTCTTGACGTCGTTTTAAGAATACCCCATTTTCTTTACCTTGTTCAGCAAATTCTTGGATCACATCCCACAATTCGTCGAGACCATCCTTCGTAACGGCTGAACATGTGTAAGCTTGGGTCTTCCATTTTTCCGTAGCTGGACGAATGTAATGTAACATCCGATCGTAATCGCTACGAGCGATGAGAGCACGCTTGAGGTTGTCCCCATCAGCCTTATTGACCACAATAGCATCAGCAAGTTCCATAACGCCTTTTTTGATGCCTTGCAATTCATCCCCTGCACCAGTTAAGACGATGAGCATAAAGAAGTCTACCATGGAGCGCACAGTAACTTCGCTTTGCCCAACCCCTACAGTTTCGACGAGAATAATATCGTATCCAGCAGCCTCGCAAAGTAGCATCGTTTCTCTACTTTTACGAGCTACACCACCTAGTGTGCCACCAGCCGGCGATGGACGGATATACGCTTCAGAATGTTTCGTCAACGTTTCCATCCGCGTTTTATCACCCAAAATACTGCCTTTTGTGACTTGGCTTGTAGGGTCTACAGCAAGTACGGCAACCTTGTAACCAGCTTCAATGAGCATGTTACCAAAGGCTTCAATAAATGTACTTTTACCGGCCCCAGGCACACCAGTAATACCGATGCGCAACGCCTTGCCGGTGCGTGGCAATATAGCTTGTAATACTTGTTGAGCTAATTTAAAGTGTTCCTTATTATTACTTTCTACTAATGTGATAGCCCGTGAAAGTATAACGCGGTCCCCCTGCTCGATACCGCGTACATAATCAGCGACAGTTAACTTCTTTCGCCGCTGTACGGGACGTACCGACGGAGCCAGATGAGCGGAGCTAGACAAGAGGCCGTCGTGCATTTCCTTGACGCCTTTCATCACGTGACACGCAAAGGTATCATCTTTTTTCGCATCTTCTGGCACCCAGTCGGGACGATACGTACTACCCTCGGCGCTTGCGTTTTTTACACCTAATTCTGGCGCCTTACCTTCACCAGTGGTAAAAGTAGCGTCCTGTGCATTGCGCAATTCATCCGGAGTAGGCCGTTTATTATCAGTCATTGCCTTCGTCTTGAACGTGGCTAGTCAATGTTTCTAGCAATTTCTTAGCCGCTACAGGCAAGACTGTACCAGGGCCAAAGATAGCCACTGCGCCATGTTCGCGTAGGAACTCATAGTCCTGAGCAGGGATTACGCCACCGATGGCAACCAAAATATCTCCACGACCACGTTTCTTGAGTTCTTCTACAAGTTGAGGTAACAATGTTTTGTGACCAGCTGCAAGAGAACTGAAGCCAACGATGTGAACGTCATTATCCACCGCATCTTGTGCTGTTTCTTCTGGAGTTTGGAACAAAGGTCCGATATCCACGTCAAAGCCCATATCCGCGAAGGATGTAGCGATAACTTTGGCACCGCGGTCATGACCGTCTTGGCCCATCTTCGCAATCATAATACGAGGACGACGACCTTCGAGTTCTTCGAAATCATCCGCCATTTGACGTACTTCTTTGATAACATCGTCATCTTCATATTCACTAGAATATACGCCAGAAATAGAGCGGATAACTGCTTTATGACGGCCACAAACCTTTTCAACAGCAAAGGAAATTTCACCCAAGGATGCACGAGCACGAGCTGCTTCAAGCGCAAGAGCAAGCAAGTTGCCTTCCCCAGATTCTGTAGCATTTGTAATCGCTTCGAGACAGGATTGAACCTTATCTTCGTCACGGTTAGCACGCAATTGTTCGAGACGACGAATTTGCGCTTCTCGTACAGCTGTGTTATCTACGTCTAAGATATCCAATGGATCTTCTTTATCTAGACGATATTTATTAATACCGATGATTGCTTCACGGCCAGAGTCGATACGAGCTTGGCGACGAGCTGCCGCTTCTTCGATACGCATCTTAGGAAGACCTGTATCAATCGCTTTCGCCATACCACCAAGGGATTCGATTTCTTGGATATGGCCCCAAGCGCGACGGATCAATTCATCAGTCAATGCTTCTACATAGTAAGAGCCGCCCCATGGATCGATAACTTTACATACTTTAGTTTCGTCTTGGATGTAAAGCTGAGTATTACGAGCAATACGTGCAGAGAAGTCCGTAGGCAACGCGATGGCTTCGTCAAGCGCATTTGTATGTAGGGATTGAGTATGGCCCAAAGCTGCACCCATCGCTTCCATACATGTACGAGCTACGTTATTGAATGGATCTTGTTCTGTTAAAGACCAACCAGATGTTTGACTATGTGTACGAAGTGCCATGGATTTTGGATTTTCAGAACCGAAGCTCTTAATAATCTTAGCCCACAACATACGAGCCGCACGCATTTTCGCTACTTCCATGAAGTAGTTTTTACCGATTGCCCAGAAGAAGGACAAACGTGGAGCGAATTTATCTACGTGAAGGCCTGCATTTACACCGGTACGGATGTATTCAAGACCATCGGCCAATGTGTAACCTAATTCGATATCCGCAGTAGCGCCCGCTTCTTGCATATGGTAGCCAGAAATGGAGATACTATTAAACTTAGGCATGTACTGGGATGTATACGCAAAGATATCACCGATAATACGCATGGACGTAGCTGGAGGGTAAATATAGGTATTACGTACCATGAACTCTTTCAAGATATCATTTTGGATTGTACCAGCCATAACCTTTTTATCAACGCCCTGTTCTTCACCTGCTAGGATGTAGAATGCCATAACAGGCAATACGGCGCCGTTCATTGTCATGGATACGGACATTTGATCAAGAGGGATACCGGAGAACAGAATTTCCATGTCGAGGATGGAGTCTACCGCAACACCCGCTTTACCAACGTCACCTACTACACGAGGATGATCGGAGTCATAACCGCGGTGAGTAGCAAGGTCAAAGGCGATAGACAAACCTTTTTGGCCCGCTGCCAAGTTACGACGATAGAACGCATTGGATTCTTCCGCAGTGGAGAAACCAGCGTACTGACGTACTGTCCAAGGACGAGTTACGTACATTGTGGAATAAGGTCCACGCAAGAATGGAGGTACACCAGCCATATAGTCAAGGTGTGTCATCCCTTCATAATCCATCTCTGTGTAGAGAGGTTTTAGTTGGATTTGCTCCATTGTTGTATTATATAAATCTTCAAAGCTTTTTCCTGTTTCTTTTTGAAGTTCAGCAAGCCATGCATCGCGAGATGTCGGTGACTGCGTTCCCAAGCCAAGAGAGGAGAAGTCTGGATTTTTAAACATGAGCTCACATCCCTTTCTTATCTTGTAATGTATTCAAGATTTCGTAACAATTTGCACGAACGGAAATGAAGTCGTCTACGCCAGCTTCACGGTATACAGGCTCGAGGTCCTTAGGCGGTGCCCCTGCCAAGATAACCGTTACATTCGGCATAGTTTCTTTCAACTCTTTCGCTAGTGGCGGTACTAATTCTGGATATGTATCATCTGTGGAACAGATAACGACAACATCAGCACCACTTTCACGAGCAGCCTTCGCAGCATCAGCCGTAGTTTCATGGCCGTCATTTTTAATCACTTCAAAAGCACCTACTTCGAAGAAGCCTGTGGAGAAGTCCGCACGAGGTTTGTGTTGAGGAATTGGGCCCATATTAGCCAAGAATACCTTCACATTATCTTTCATACGTTGTTTATAGTTTTCAGTGCGCATGCGAAGTGCTTCAAACTGTTCAGTCCAGCGATGTGCAGTAATTGGTTCGATTGTTTCAGAAGAAATATCGCCTGCATCTAAAGCCTTACGGATTTGGCGGATTGTCAATTTTTGTAATGCCCCAAGCTCAATAAGACCAATCAACGCACCTGGTTCTGTTGTACTTGCTTCTAGAGTAGCCTGTGCTTTCACAACCGCATCAGCCTCTGCACCTGCCAAGTACTCATCAATTTGAGCAG
Organism: Veillonella sp. 20925_1_51; assembly: GCF_041431445.1. Lineage (NCBI taxonomy): Bacteria > Bacillati > Bacillota > Negativicutes > Veillonellales > Veillonellaceae > Veillonella > Veillonella sp. 20925_1_51. The sequence goes on along the minus strand of NZ_JAPVXT010000003.1, from coordinate 28,276 downwards.
CTCGTTTTTGACGCAATGTTTCTTGATTTTCTGGTTTAGGATCAAGTAACTCTTCTGTCATATTCGCATACATATTGTTACCAACTGCTACGTCCTTACGGAATGCAAGGTTCTTAAAGCGTTCATCGAGGATGGCTTTCACTTGAGCTTGTGGGTAGCCTTCTTTCAATGCCGCCACAATGCCACCTTTAGATTCGATAGTTTGGAACTCAGCCCAGATTTTTTCGCATAATTCAGCAGCCAATGTTTCCACGTACCAAGAACCGCCTACAGGATCCACCGGTTGACGCAATTCAAATTCAGTTTGCAACATAACTTGGATGTTACGAGCAATACGGCGAGAGAAGTCATCCGATTTGCGAATTGGTTGGTCGAATGGAGATACTTCAAGGCTGTTCAAACCGCCTACAACGCCAGAGAATGCTTGTGTTGTATTACGCAACAAGTTTACATATGGGTCGTATACAGTTTTTGTGAAAGCAGATGTTCTACCGTGTACATGAACAGCGCGGTCCGCTTCTTCAGCACCAAATGCTTCCATGATGCGAGCCCAAAGTACGCGCAATGCACGCAATTTAGCAATTTCCATAAAGAAATTAGCCCCTAAGGAGAATGTGAACATCATGCTTTTCGCAATGGTGTGAATATCGATGTTCCGTTGTGCTAATTGACGCACGTAGCAAACAGCTGTTGCCAATGCATAGGCAACCTCTTGCACATCGTTAGCGCCGCCATTAGCGTATACATCGCCAGATACGAGTACTGTTTTAAGCTCTGGTGCTTGTTCTTTAGCCCACACAACAGTATGTGCCATTTCATCAAAGGCTGTATCTAAGGAAATGTGCAAAGCACCATCTTTCACCCAAACACCGATAGGGTCTGCACCAACGAGACCTTTCAAATCAGATGTTTGTTTTTTAGCGCCTTTCACCGTAGCCGCTAACATGCCAAGCAAGATGGCTGCAGAAGCACCTGTTTCAATGTACAAAGGATTTTCCTTCAAATTGAAGCGGTCAATCAATTGTTTGCAGTCATCCATGGTGGACAAAGATGTACCACCAACGCCAACGGATGCGCCTACTTGCACATCTTGATCATGGCGTGTTGCTTCATCTAGGCGGATGTTGTGAATGGTGCCACCTTTTACAATCTCGTATAAACTTGCATGATTGGCATCCTTAGGCAAAGAGTCATCTACATATTGGGATACACCCCAAGAGTCTTTAATATAACCACTTGCCTTAGTACCACGTAGGAACTCGCCTGCCCCAGGGTATACGCCCTTTGGAATTGCTTCTGCATGCAGTGCAGGTGTGTAAATTGGCTGCAACGTGATACCTTCATAGGTTTTCGTGAACATCTTCTTGTGGAAGTCGCCACCTTTTAACGCCTTTTCAACTTCAGCCTGCCATTGTTCATACGTAGGTTTCTCAAATTCATCAAAGGATACAGGAGCTAATAGATCGCGTTCAGCATCCTTTGAAGTCTTTTTGTCAGACATATATGTGCCTCCTTTTCAACTCGAAACCATACCGAGAAACAGCGCACCGTACCTGCGAATTGTTATACATATACATCACACGAGCTTTCCTATATTTAGATCACATCAACCTCAAATATGTGTTCATCAATTCATTAACTATGAAGCCTGATATATATGCTTAACAGCCACTTTCAAGGGCAATAAAAAAACGTGCCACCCAAAAGTGACACGTAAGGTTTCTTATTGAAAGGTACACCAAAAAACACTGAAACCAGCATACCCCAATCCCCTTCCTATCGCTCGTAGGTACATAACGGTGATTATCAAATAGGCAGTTCTCCTGGCTTGGGCTCATCACCTCGCTTTCGCCTTCCCAGATTTCTCCAGTGACATCTATGAAAGCAGGCTCGTCCTTACAGTGGCGGGACCGCATCGGCTTGTACCGATTTCTCTATTAAGTCTTGTGACACCTATTCTCTATATTCGTTGTTCTAAGTCCAATATAGTGTAACAATATGCACAAAGTCAATGAACATAACAGTTAATCATAAGTAACAAATTTTAAGTTATAACTAACGCATATATAAAATGACAAAAACGCATATAACATTATCAGCATGATATAATAATGCTATCAATAAGAGGAGGTTGCATTATGAATGATATAAACAAAAAAGGGCTCAGTACTACATTACTGTGCTGCTTAATCTGGGGTTTGCTCCCCCTTTATTGGGCACTACTTAACCAAGTTTCATCCTTTTCAGTATTATCGCACCGCATCATCTGGTCTGGTGTTTGGATGATCTTCATCATCCTTGCTATGGGCCGCCAACAACTGCGCATCGATATTCAATACTTGCGCACACATCTTTCACAGTTCGGCCTATTATTACTGGCAGCCGCCCTTATTAGCGTCAACTGGTTCACTTATATTTGGGCTGTTACCAACCAACACGTTCTCGATACTAGCCTCGGGTATTATATCAACCCTCTCCTCAACGTATTGCTCGGCATCGTTATCTACAAAGAAACCTTGCTATGGTCCCAAAAACTGAGCATGGCCATCGCCGTACTAGGTGTATCAATCATGACCTATGAACTAGGGTCCTTACCGATTGTCTCCATCGCACTAGCTGTATCATTTAGCCTATATGGAGCCGTAAAGAAACGCCTCACCATCCATCCATTTTCGAGTATTGCTTTGGAGGCGTGGCTTGTTACACCGATAGCGCTATGGTATTTGGCAACCATAGATACCTCTTCCTGGGTCTTTCTTGAGAACGTAACATCCACCGGCCTACTCCTCATCGGTGCAGGGCTCACCACATCAATTCCACTCATCCTCTTCTCGTACGGCGCAAAACTCTTGCCATTGAATGTACTAGGATTTTTACAATACCTATCTCCCACCATGGGCTTTTTCTTGGCCATCTTCTACTTTGGTGAAAGCTTTGGCACAGCCCAACTCATCGCTTTTGGCTGTATCTGGGTAGCTCTCGTGCTATTCTCCCTATCCAATCGAATTACAACCATCAGAAAAATGTAGTTAGATACAAGAGATCTTATACCATCTGTATACAATCTCATAACCATTTTAGTAACTATATCTAGCCTATAAACACATAAAAGCTGTATCAAATGATATCCTCATTCGATACAGCTTTCTTTTTATATCTTATATATGCCTATTAATTTATCACACTATTCTTCTAGCTTGCTTATTGATCCAATTCATTCATATTGGTTGTATTCATATTGGAAATATAACGGTTATAGGCCTCAACCATATGTTTATAATCGTTATCTTGTTTGGATCCCATATAGGTACGGATCGCACCAATCGTAGAGTTTACAGAGGTCTTAACAGAGTCATACTTAGGGCTAGAAATACCATTTGCTAAATCACCAATGGCTTGCAATTCTTGATTGATAGCATTTACATCTGGTTCTTTTTCACTATCTAGCTTTTCTAGGACTGCAGTAAGTCGCAAAGAAACCTCTTGTGCGGCAGCTGCATTTTTCTTACCTGCATCGCGCAATTGTTGTAACCGTTGTTGCAATCGGTCCGTGTTAATCTTATGCATTAAATTATCAAAGTCAGCATAAATAGGAACAAATTGTTCATACAATTGAACATATTTAGGGCCTAATTGTTGCTCCTTAGCATAGTTATCTGTGGTATACCCTTTAGATTTATAGTATGCATCGAGCTCTTCTGCTACCGGTGTAATTTCGTTCAATTTTGAAAGCAGCTTATCTAAAGGCTCCTTCATTTCATCATAAGGGATACCGGCTTGCTTAGCCTCTTCTAATTCTTTTTGCAATTGCTTAAAGTTCGGTGCATTAAATACAGTTAAATGCTGCCCCGCTTTTAAATCGTTAAGAGTTGGCGTATTCGCATAATCGAACATTACAGCCATACGATTAAATCGGCTTACAGCTTTCACATATTGATTAAACAACTGTACTTGATCCTGTTCAGACCGCTGCGCAATTTCCTTACGACTCTGTTCAGTGCCCTGCCATAGCTCAGACATACTACAACCGCTCAACAACAAGGGAGATGTCAATGTGGCCGCACACACCACAGCCATTGCAATCCGCTTACCAAATGGTTTCATGATGAATTCTCTCCTTTCATCAATATACAACCTAATTTATATATCTCAATTATATACTAATATGATTTATATAAATAGAATTAATGCACAAGAAGCATTGGTGGAGAAAACAATGTAAATTTACATCATCAATTGCTCAGCAAAATTAGGACTACTGTCCACGCAATAACTGCTAAGGTGAGTAATATGATACAAAGCATCCACAGAATTATTACAAAATAGAGCAATAATTTTAGTACATATAATATATCAAACCATATACTATGACGATCTTCTAATCGCGCCATATATTCGGAGAGATGGCGCACCCAAAATGGAGCTTTCGCATTAGGATTCAGCTTCTTCCAGTACAGCATGATATACGGCGTTACAAAACAACCTACAAACACTAAATATGTAAGGAATAGAGGTGTTTCTATATTATGTTGGGACATAAACCCTGCCCAGTCTACGACCATTAGACCACCAAGGTATAGAAAAACAAACCAATATATAAATCCTATCACCTTTATAACAAGGCGAATCATCTGTTTTACATCCATATCTATAAGCCTACTAATGTTTTAAATCGCGTATTATTGTGAAAGCGTTCAAAATGGTCTTGTTCAGCGGCTACGGTTTTCACAGATGGATCAATTTTAATTGCTTTTTCAAGCCAATCAAGGGCCTTAGTATCATCCCCTTGGTCTGCATAAATAGTAGCAATACCATATACAGACCAAGTGTTGCTAGGGTCCTTTTCTAATACCTTTTCAAACCATTGTTTAGACTCATTTAATTGGCCTTGCAACTTATACACCATGGCCATATTGTAGTAATTAGCTACATTGTTTGGATCTAAATCGTAAGCCTTTTTAGTATCTGCTAAACCTTTAGTTGTGTCGCCATTCAACGCCGTAGCGAAACCACGAATAGAATAAGCCTCTCCATTGTTAGCATCTGCCTTAATAGCAGCGTTTGCTTCCTCTACAGCTTTAGCATAATCACCGGCAGATAAAGCCTGTTTAGCGACAGTCAAAGGGCTATCTAGATTAGTCATTTTGCTACTGTCTTGAGTGGATATACTAGAACTTTTAGCATTACTTTCTGTATTACTATTATTTGTATTCTGATTTACTCCACAACCACTAATAAATATAAGTAATGCAAGTATAGGCAAAATTCTTCTCATATTATATATTCCATTCTTAAATAATATCTCCAAGATGCATATCATAATAATATAAGAAAAAGGACGAGCTGCCACTCGTCCTTTTTTGTTATATTGTAGGTAATTTCATACACTCTACTACCTACGTATAGTATATCATACTTAATAGAAAAATAAACCCCTAATAGATAATACTAGAATCTTATTCAAGTAATCTTATTTTTTTGCTTTAGAGCAACGGTCTAATAGGAATGCAACGCCTACGAATGGGATGCCACCGTTTTCACCAAGGCCAATTTCACATGTGGAACTGGAGCTTACGCCTAGTGTTGCACCGTATTCAGCAATTTCACCAGCAAGGTCTTTTGTGGCAGATTTGTTAAGTTCTGGTGTAAAGAAACCTTTTTGACCAGCAAAGCCATCGCATGCGAAAGACTTGATATTGAATACATGGTCTGTGCAGAGGCGCGCCAAGTCTTCAATGTATTGAGATTTATTCAAAGATTTAATCTTACATTGTTTGTGTACGATTACGCGTTCATCGCATTTTTCAATGTCGAGATGAGGTACTACGTATTTGCACAAGAATTCAGAAATATCGTTGATTTCTAAGTCTGGCATATGTTTGAAAGCGTGGTTGAAGCATGCGCTATGGTCGATCACGATTGGATATTTACCATTTTGAGATGCTTTCATCAATGCATCGTGCAAGTCTTTAACAGCACGTTCATGAACGTCATCGTAGTTTTCAAAGCTCAAGCCACAGCAGAGGTTTTCGATATGTTTTGGATAGATAATATCGATATGAGCCTTGTTGCAGAGGCTTTCAACAACTTGTTGCAAGCTGCGATCATCGTCATAACCTTGGTTAGGTTTGAATGCACGGTTTGCACATGTACTGAAGTATACAACCTTTTCAAAGTTAGTTGGTTTGATGCGGTTTTTCAATTTGTAGCGATTAGCTTTAGGAGTTGTTTTAGGAACATATGGTGTAATACCTGTTACGCCATGTAAACCTTCAGTAATCTTAGAAATCGCTTTTTGAGTAATGATGGAACCTGCAATGCCTTCAAGGCTTACGCCAGCACGACACATTTGAAGTGTTGTAGAGAAGTTATCGTAGATTTTCTTAGCCAATTCTGGTGCAGGTGGGTCGATGCGGCGCATGGATAAAGCAATTTGAGCAGTATCGATGCTGAGTGGGCAAAGGCCTTTACACATGGAGCATGCAGCACAAGTGTCTACGCCGAAGTATTCATAGCCTTTTCTAAGTTCAGATGCCAATGTGAAATTGCCTTCGTTTTCAAGGCGTTTAGTTTCACGCAACAATGCAATACGTTGACGAGGAGTCAATGTTAAATTACGGCTTGGACAATGTTTTTCACAGAAACCACATTCCATACAGATTGTGAAAGCATCGTCGATAACACATTGAGCTTTAAGGTTTTTCTTGTACACATCTGGATCATCAGTGATCATAACATCTGGGTTCAAGATGCGTTCAGGGTCAAAGATAGCTTTGATACGACGGTTGATTTCGTACGCTTTTTTGCCCCATTCCATTTCAACAAATGGTGCTACCATGCGGCCTGTACCATGTTCTGCTTTCAAAGAACCACCGAAACCAGATACGCGTTCGGACATTTCTTTTACCAAATCCCCAAAGTTCTTAGTATCTTTAGGGTCATTAAAGTCAGGTGTAATGTTAAAGTGAACATTACCAGACAAGGCATGACCGAAGATTACGCCACCATCAACGAAATCGTATTTGTGGAATAATTCAGTAAGCATTTCAATGCCTTTAGTGAAGTCTTCGATTTGGAAGCAAACGTCTTCGGTAATAACAGTAGTACCTTTTCTACGTTGACCACCAACGATAGGCAAGATACCTTTACGGATTGCCCACCAGGAATCGTATTCTTTAGGATCTTGAGAATAAAGGCTTGGGATAGCTGTTGGGATATCTTTCAATTGTTCTTTAATGAAAGCTAAGTTTTTATCTACAGTTTCTTTGGAATAGCTTTCAGTTTGGAACAAGATTGCACTTGTACCTTCAGGCACCTCACGAACGAATTCAGGTACGTTTTCAAGGCTTTGAACGGCGCGCAAGGACTGATAGTCCATCATTTCTGCAGCAACAACCTTTTCACGGCCCATATTAGCCAAGGCTACAACCGCAAGGGATGCATCGTTCAATGTGCTGAAGAACATGAGACCGCAACCTTTATGAGGTACGTCTTCAACAGTGTTGTACACGATTTCAGATACGAAGCCCAATGTACCTTCAGAACCGATGAACAAGTGATTGATGATATCGATAATATCTTCGAAATCAACAAGGGAGTTCAAGCCATAGCCTGTAGTATTTTTAATTTTGTATTTGTGATGAATCAAATGAGTCAATTCTTCATCAGCCAAGATTTCTTTACGCAATTGCAAGATATCTTCAACCATTTGAGGTTTTTCACGAAGGAATTGTTCAATAGATTTTTTGTCGGATGTATCAAGAACAGTACCATCTAATAATACAACGCGGATGGAACGGATTGTTTTATAGGAGTTTTGAGCCGTACCACAGCACATACCAGAGGAGTTATTGTTCAAAATACCGCCTACTAATGCTGTTGCAAGTGTAGCAGGATCTGGACCGATTTTACGGTTATATGGTTTCAATAAATCGTTCGCATCGGAACCGATAACACCACATTCACATTTTAAAGCCTTGCCATCGTCGATAACTTCCATTTTTTTGAAGCCATCATTACATACGATAAGCACGTCTTCACTGGAACATTGACCAGACAAAGAAGAACCAGCTGCACGGAATGTAAATGGTGTACCACATTGTTGGCACAAACGAATAAGGCGTCTTACTTCACGTTCATCCTCAGCCTTTACAACAACCTTTGGTAAATAGCTATAACAGGACGCGTCAACACCATATGCATAACGACGTAAATGATCAGTATAGACACGATCTTTGCAAATCTCTTTTGCCTCCTTGGCAAAACGTTCATAATCTCTATTAAGCGTACTCACTTATATTTCCTCCTATCCTTTCTTAAGGAATATTTCTTATAGTGTCTTATATTTAGTATACGCCGTTCTCATTCTCACTACTATAATTATGCATAAATTATATGTCTCCTAATAATTCTCGATATGCATGGCTTTTTTATTTCTTTACTTGAAAGTGCATCTCAGTGGCATTATCATGTACTCATTTTTTCACATATTAAAATAAAACTATTTTGTTTACTTAGTAATTAAAGAACTCTATAATAAATGAACGCCAAATTGCCCATAAAACTTGATGTATCGTGTATATAATTCTATAGGAAATAGTTTACATAAATTATGCATAAAACTGTATATTTTCATTTATTTTAATTTTATCGTTCTCATTTATATTTAAGTATGACTTTTAATCATAACTTTTAGATTTCCCTACTAATAATCGTTCACTTTCACATAAAAAGCCCTCTAGGGATATAACTCTTTCGAGCAACCACTAGAGGGCTTATAGTAAACATATCAAATCTATCGATTCATACTAACTAGAACATAAGAAGTATAGTATTCGAATTTCTATTGATGATCAGAGAAGCCATATTATCCCAAAATACCAGACTTAAGAATAAGACGTACAGCTAGTGCAAAGACTGCAACGCTCATAAGAGCAAGAATAGATTTTGCTTTCAGACGTTTTGCAATGCGCGCACCTGCTTGGGCACCAAAGATAGCACCAATACTAGTAGGAATTGCAATACTAAATACGATATGATTTTCCAATAAATGCGTTATAACACCTATCATTGTAGATACCGCAAGGATAGATTGGCTTGTAGCTGTAGCCATATGGGTTGGGAATCCCATCAGATAAATCAAGGCAGGCACATGGATAAGGCCACCACCAATACCAAAGATACTGGAGATAAAACCTACAAAAAAGCTAATGCTAATACCGATAGGTTTGCTATACGTTAACTGATCAAGGGTAAGGCTTTCTTCCTTCCGCTCTCCTTTTTTGAAGTTCTTAAATCCAATCAAACCAGAAGCGCATAGCATAAAGCACCCAAAGGCAAACATAAAGCCCTGTCCAGAAAACCGACCAGACATTTGAGCCCCTAAGATAGCACCTGGTAAAGTCGCTAAACTAAATACAATAGCGGCACTGATAAGAACCTTTTTCTGTTTAATATATGCAATAGAGCCAGAAATAGCATTACACATAACAGAAAAGAGTGATGTCCCTACAATCATAGATGGGGACCACTCCGGGAACCAGTACATGAAGAGAGGAACGAATACAAGGCCCCCTCCGGCACCGATGATGGTGCCTAGCATAGCCGCTAAAAAGCCAACTATGGTAAAGAATATATAAAATACTATAATGTTATCCAGCATAATAAGGCCTCCCTTTACTTAGATTGAAGATATCTCTTTGCTATAAATTCGATTGGAAAAAGTCTTTCGCTGCTTTTAATCGTCCTCGTTCACAAGAGACTTGTAGCTCATCACCTGGTTCGAGTTTTACATCTCCAAGGGGTACAATGTATGTTCCATTGCGACGAATACTTACGATTAGTGTCCCCTCTGGCAATGCCAAGTCTTGTAGTTGTACATCTGTATAGTTTGCCACTACAGGCACCTTCGTTTGGAAGAATGTTTGTACAGCTTCTAGATTGCTTTGCCCACTCATAGCTTGCAATAAGGAATCGTAAATTGGCGGCTCTTTTAAAAGATCTGCCACAAGATAGGCCACCAATGTAACGATACCGATAGCGTAAATATTAGAAAAACTATTCGTCATTTCAAGAACGAGTAGAATCGCCAAAATTGGGGTTCGCATCGCAGCTGCTAGCATACCACCCATGGCGCAAATAACGAATTGCGGTACAAAATCAGGTGAGATAATACCGATTGATGAAAGCACGGCTTCACAAAAGGCACCTGCTGAGGCCCCTATAACGAGCATTGGCAAGAATATGCCACCTTGCGCACCACTTCCATAGCAGAAGGTGGTAAGTAAAATCTTGCCTAATACGATTCCCCCTAAGAGCAATACGCCATGCGATTGAAAGGCTAGCTGCCCTACCAGATCATTGCCACCGCCCAAGAGAAGTTGCGAGTCATAGCCGATGACGGCCACAGTCACAAAGGTGAGGGCTAATTTCAAGAACCGAGAGCATTTAAGCCACTCAAAGAATTTCTTGAACGCAAAGATCATGCGACAGAAGAGCACCCCACAGAGCCCCATGATAACGCCCACCATAAGCAGTACAGGGAAGTACTCAAGAGGCACACCTGAGGTTACGGAAAACCCAAGAGCTGGTTCGAGGCCAAATATACTAACCGTAATATAGTTAGAAATCAATGTGGCCACAAAGGTGGGAATAACGAGATAGGGATAAAAGCTTTTATGGACCTCTTCAAAGACAAACATCGCCCCCGATACAGGTGCACTAAAGGCAGCCGTTAAGCCAGCCCCTGCACCAGCAGAGGTCAAAATGCGCTGCTCACGCAGCCCTGAATTCATCCAATAGGATACAATTTTACCAGCAGAGCCACCGATTTGTACGGCTGGCCCTTCACGGCCTACAGAAAAGCCTGCAAAACCAGTCAATACGCCACCAATCATCTTAGAAGCCAGCGTCCGATACGGTTTCATATCAAAGAGGCCCAGCATTTCTCCTTCGATTTGAGGAATACCAGAACCACCAGATAATGGAGCCCATGCAAGCAATCTGTCGACGATAAAGGCAAAGATGACCATTACTATAAGCCAGCCTATGGCCCATTCCATGGTAATGCCGTCCATCAACTGCCAACGAATATGCTCTGACTCAAGGATTAAATAACGGTACGTAGCACCACAAAAGCCTGCAATCATGCCCACAAGAGCGCCCTTCGCAATGAGCTCCGTTAACAACATACGATTCATGGACATATCTGCTAAGGTAGAACTGCGCTTATTAATTTTCCATAGCCTCATACCATTCCTCCTTAGCATCAGCCAAAATTTAAACACTCGTGCATAAACTATGTATTCATATCTTTAGTATACTTATGTAAACCATCATTTTCAAGAAATGATTACATACAACATCAGTTATCTAATTAGAAGACAACGCTACAAACGCAAAGCTAGCCACCTCTAACACGAGATGGCTAGTTTTGTTAAGCAAGTGTATAAATACATTTTTTTACATATTCGGAGGCATCTGAAATATGTAAAGACACTAAAGATGTAAAGTTCTTAGGGCCAGAGCTCAGCATCATTTAGACCAGGAAATTATTTAGACCTACAAATCATGCATCAATATGATGTTATAGTCTTAAATCATTCAAGCCATAAAATACTATATATCATCAAGCTCTTACTTCCTTAGAATATGGATTCATAGATAGCGATGATTTCTTCCATAGATGCATCTCGTGGGTTACCAGGTGTACACGCATCGTTGAAAGCAGATTCAGCGAGGAATGGAATGTCTTCTCGTTTCACGCCTGCTTCGCTAAGGGATTTAGGAATGCCTACATCATCAGCTAATTTTTGGATTACATCAATTGCTGCTTGACGATATGTTTCTTGATCCATTTCGTCTACATCAGGAACACCCATAACGCGAGCGATTTCACGATATTTTTCGCCTGTTGCAGGGGCATTGAATTTCAATACTGCTGTTAAAAGCATTGCACACGCCTTGCCATGAGGGATGTCGTACACAGCACTCAATGGATGCGCCATGGAGTGAACGATGCCAAGACCTACGTTGGAGAAGCCCATACCTGCAATATATTGACCAAGAGACATAGCTTCACGACCTGCGAAGTCACCAGCCACGGCGCTACGCAAGGAACGCCCGATAATTTCAATAGCTTTCAAATGAAGCATATCAGTAAGTTCCCACGCACCTTTTGTAATGTAACCTTCTACGGCATGCACGAGGGCATCCATACCGGTGGACGCACAAAGACCAGTTGGCATCGATGCGGACATATCAGGGTCCACGATGGCTACGATTGGAATATCATGAGGGTCAACACAAACGAATTTACGGTTCTTTTCAACATCTGTAATAACGTAGTTAATAGTAACCTCTGCCGCCGTACCAGATGTGGTAGACACAGCGATAATCGGCAAGCATGGATGTTTTGTAGGCGCCACTCCTTCAAGACTACGTACATCACCGAACTCAGGATTCGTCATAATTGTAGCAATGGCCTTACTTGTATCAATAGCACTGCCCCCACCTACAGCAACGATAGCTTCAGCGCCTGCCGCCTTACAAGCAGCCACACCAGATGTTACGTTTTCAATGGTTGGATTCGGCTTAATATTATCATATACATCGTAAGCAATGCCTGCCGCATCAAGAAGATCTGTTACCTTTGTAGCCACCTTAAACTCAAATAGATCAGGTGTAGACGTAACAAGAACCTTTTTAAAATGGCGATTCTTAATTTCGTTCACAATCTCCTGAATCGCCCCTTGTCCAAAATAGGACGTACCGTTCAACATAATTCTCTGAGCCATATACATTCACTCCTAACGAATAAAAAATAAACCGATAGAGAATAACTATACTAAGTAATTCTCTATCGGTTTATTAAAATCCTTGAAGCTGTGTTATGTATACACTATATATTTTATTATTTTAGTGTTTCTAAGGTTTGTTTCCACTGAAGCGTTAACTCCATTTTAGCAAGAACTTGATTAAACTGTATAATTGGTAACTGTTCTTTTAAAAGTAATAACTCACTTATAATCTCATCAATAATGCTTTTATATGCCACTCGTGGCAATAATAATCTCAAAGAAATCAATAATCCATATACAGAAGATTCACTCCCCTTTGGATTAGACACAAAATAGTATGTTAGTTTTTTTATCGTCCTTTTTGAACCTGTAATCCTATGATTATAAAGTCGATCTCCATGTGCACATACATTTCTATACCCTACCAAAACATCTAATATTTCGCTAAAAATAGGTATTAAGGTTGAAGTGGGATTCGTTATAGAAATCCGGTACTCAGTCGTATATTCCTTATGTATATCTTCCAAGATTTTCTCCTGTATGTTAGGAGTAATTAATTTATAAAAATTCGTAATCTCACCAAATGTAAGCTTTGTTACTAAAACCCATAAAGGTAAATCTTGATGTGTCGTTAAATAATGGGAAAACATAGTATGTCTTGCATTACGTTGTGTAGCATTTGATAATTTTGATACTAACTCTGTAGCTTTAGGTAAATTAGTCTTAGAAAAATTATTTACATTTAAATGGCTGAATTCAGATGTATGTACTTCGGAAAAACGATAAGATACTTTCGTACAAATATTTTGCTCTGCTTGTAAAAGAGCCTTCAATAGAATAATTCGAAGGTTACGGTCAAAACAATATAGTCCATAAATCTGAAAAAATGTTGTTCCCGTTATATAATAGTCATCTCCACTATTAACTGTAGCGTTAATATCCAAAAAAATATCTTTGTAACCATTAATTATTGAGTAATAATTATCTCTAGCTAAAATTCTCTTTACTCGACTGCCCTCAGTTCCCTTTTCAATCGTAATATTCCGTTTTCTCATCAAGCGTAATAGGGAATCTAAAGACTTAAAAGGCTTAGACATAACTCCCTCCTACAAACAAAAAAACTCGCCGACCCTTGAGTCGACGAGTGTTGCGCGTTACCCGTAAGTTTCGCACAGTTTCTCTGTGTATTAACTATAACAAAGTTCTCCCTTGAGTGTCAACTCAGATTCGCCTTCCATGAATAGTATTTCCACTGTCTATATTCGTGATATACTCTTAAAATTCCTTCCTTAAAATAAGAAATTCTAAGAAATTTTACTCATCTTCATAAGCAAGATCCGTTTCACAGATTCATCGAGTCGTTCTTTAGAGATACGACCATCTTTTACAGCTTTCATAAGGCCATTATACGCCTCTTGCATGTGTTCATACTCATGGCACACGAGCAAGATATCGCTACCGGCAAGAATGGATTGAACCGCCATATCGCCGAAGGTGTAGTGTTTTGCAAGAGCGCCCATGTCCATATCGTCTGTTACGACAACGCCGTTATAGCCCATATCTTTGCGCAACCAGTCAGTAATAATCGCTTTAGACAGACTAGATGGATGTTCTGAATCGATTTGAGGATACATCGCGTGGGACACCATAATTGCATATGTATTCGGTTTAGACTGCTTAATGAGGTCTACAAATACCTTCGTATCTTCATTCAACAAAGTCTCTTTAGATACTGGCACAACACTGGTATCCGCATGTAAGTCTACATCTGTTTTACCAATGCCTGGGAAATGCTTATAGGAATACCATAAACCAGCTTCATCATAGGCCTTACCTACAGCGCTGGCATAACGTACAACATCATCAGGATTTGTGCTAAAAGAACGGCCATAGGTTAAGCCCAAGTCTGCTACAGGAGCAAAGTTAATGTTGAATCCCAAGCCTTTAAGTTCTGTACCAGATTGTTTTGCCAAGGATACCGCTTGTTCAATAGGTTCTTTACCTAATTCTTCTGCAGGAGGAACCTTGATGAGTTGATCCTCCATGCGCGCTACGGCACCACCTTCTTGGTCGATGCCGATGAACAATGGTGTTAAACCGGCACTTTTACCAGTTTTATTAATATCTGTAATCAGCGATTTTACTTGATCCTTGGACTCCATATTGCGGTCAAACAAGATGATGCCGCCCACGCGATACTCATTGAGCATAAACTTCGCATCATCGTTCAAGGTCTTGCCGTGGATGCCAATCATCATCAATTGCCCCACCTTGTCTGCATCGGACATATTAGCTACTAATTTATCCACCTTTTCCTCTGGTGAAAGCTCGCTCTGTGCCACGGATTCATAGGTTACAGGCTCAGCCTTAGAAGTAAATGGGTTATGTAAACCGCAGCCCGTTGTAAGCGCCAATGCGCCAATCATCGTAGCCGCTACGATACGTCGAAACATATATACCTCCAAAATCTCTAAAAAGTATTATGTATAGTATATCAAATAATAAAGACAACCCCAAAACGCCAATACATCTAGTCCTACGTTAGCGCAAAAAAGACTATTACCCAAAACCTACGAATATATACCGTATTGATTCCAAGTAATAGTCTTTATATCAGTTAAGGTCAAACTTACGCTTAAATTTTGCTTGTGCTTAAATTTTGCTTGTGCTTAACTTTTGCTTATCCTTAAATTTTACCTTGCTCTTTCATTTCTGCTAAGAGCTTTACGATGCGAGGGCCACAGCCTTTACCACCACAAGCACCTGTACCAGCGCGAGTTGCTTCTTTTACCTCAGGAAATGTATGAGCACCATTCAAAATGGCTTCTTTAATCGTTTTACGTGTAATGCTACGGCATGTACACACCTTTGTAAGCTTGTCCAGAATCGCCTCTGGCACTTGATTTTCTTCAAAATCCATATATATTCCTCTTCTATTCACTTGAATATCTATATACTGTATCAATTTAATATATCGATTTAGTTTAGTGGATTAGTTTACTATATCAATAGTATCTAACCATACACTGTAACATTAATATATCGAAAATTTACGATTTCTATACACAGTATATCATATATTAGAAACTATATCGATAGTTTTTAATATAAATATAATCATAATTTTGTTCATACTTATAACACAAAAAAGCCTCTACCATAGATTTATCACCTATACGGTAGAGGCTTTCACCAAATATATTTATAAAATCGTCCCAATGATTGCAAAGTAAATTTTGAAAATTGTTTGTTGCAATGGACGGATTACCATAGAAATAATCGGTGTATTAATAAGGATGATAAAGAAAATCAAGTTAATCATCCCTAATTGGTAATATTTAATTTGCCATTCTGTCGGTAGCCACGGCAAAATGATATTAAAACCAGGTAATGGTGGGAATGGAATTAAGCAGAAAATGGAAAGGCCGATGCTATACAAAATAATGTATTGCATAACCATTGGTAAACCCGGAGACTGCATAAGATTCAAATTACCCAAAAGTACGTATATGAAAGTAAATACGAACCCTGTAATCAGGCCTGCTATAGGACCTGCAAAAGCAAGTAGGCTCATATCACGGCGTGGGTCTTTAAAGTAAGATGGATTAATAGCCATCCCTTTAGGCCAGCCAAATCCAACTAGAATGATACAGATAGTACCTATTAAATCAAGGTGTGCCAAAGGAGATAATGTGAGGCGCCCCGCCATCCGAGGTGTTGGATCGCCAAACCAGGTAGCTACTTTGGCCTCTGCATATCCAAAGACAGAAAAAACGATGATAATAGCAGGAATACTAGCTAATATCTGTATCGGATTTAAATCAAACATAAAACTCCTTTATATGTTATCTAACATGTTTATGAACTATATATCATATATAGATTACATAACACGTTGATGTATTACATAAATTCTTATTGTTTAGCTTCCCATGCGGTGTAGCCGTCTTGAATGCAGCGAAGGGCATTCAAGGTGCGTGGATAGCCGATGTACGGCACGCATTGAGATGCGATGTTAATCAAATATTGCTTACTGTTGCCTACGTTTAAGTTGCCTTCTACGTGAGCCTCAAGTTGAGGTTCACAGCCACCTTGAGCCGCCAAGAAACAGAAGGTAATCATTTCACGATGGGTCACACTTAAACCTTTACGAGTGTAGTAGTCACCAAACATATTCGCAAGCCACTTATTGATGTGACGTGTCTCTTCAGGACCTTCTTGGTAAGAATTACGGATAGACTCACCAAAGATTTCAACCTGTTTCTCTACACCCTTTTCAAGGCGAGATTCACTAGTGATTGTACTACGAGACGGATCTACAACAGTTTCCCCGCGATAGTCAAAAATCTTATTTGTGACCTTAAAGAATGGACGCACACGACCGATGCCAAGATATGGCACAGCTTGATAAAGGAGCTCTATTACTTCATCGGGAATCAAGCCAAAATTAAGTGCTGCTGGTAGCATCAACGCATATTCATCGACAGCAGATACACCCACTAATGTGGCAAGGATGGCTAAGAAACGATCCTTTGCAGGCACATTGCGACCCTCTTCGGTAATAACTTCATCAAATGCAAAATTATCAAACAATACTTCAAACTCAGGGTCGATATAACCTGCAGGGGCTGCAATATCAGGGAACATGCGCTCCGTATAGGCTTGAGCAAATTCAGATTTAGACATAGGAAACCTCCATAAACAACACTGGTGAAAGCCCAAAGGAGCTTTCACCAGCAATAGTTATGTAATTATTACGGCTTGCGCCATCAAATTATAAAGCTGGGAAAGAGAAATCAGTGCCGTATACTTCTTTCCAAGCAGCCAAGAACATATTGTATTCATTAGAACCAGGAGTGATTTGGTACGCTTGACCATCTGGAGAGAAACGATATACAGTATGCAAGCTTGGATGAACAATATATTTGAACAATGTAGCTTCGCCATATTGATTGTTATGCATATTCACTACATTGATGCCGAATACATAGTTACGGCTACTATCGATACCACTGAATTGGGATGCTTTATCAAAGAAGTATGTTTCAGAACCATTTGCACTGTTTGGAACCTCTGGATAGTTAGCTAAACCATTCCAGTTTGCTGCATTAGCAACACCACCAACTAATAATGTACCGGCTAATACAAATGCACCTAATAAATTTTTATTCATAATGCTCTCCTTTTTGCCTTTACGGCATCTCACGACAGGTCATGCTCTCACATGACCTCAGCATAATATGTTATATGTATAGTATATCACATTTTATGAAAATATTAGATATATTAAATTACAGAATGTATGCATATGAGATCTTACTAGAGTACGCTACATTAGCGCTTAAGCTTCTCTGCTGTTCTAGCATTAGCGTTATCGATTGCTTCTAACAATTTGTTAAGCAACATACGCATTTGACGTGTTTCTTCAACGTCAAAAATCGGGCCTGCAGCTTCAGACAAGCGACGTGGTATATGAACTGCTTCATCACGTAATGCTTTACCTGTATCAGTAAGGGTTACCATTACTACCCGTTCATCTTGGCGGCTGCGTTTACGCTTTAAGAATGCTTTTGCTTCTAATTTCTTTAAAAGTGGTGTTAATGTACCAGAATCAAGGCGCAATACTTGGCCTAGTTCTTTAACGGACAAATCACCATATTGCCACAATGCCATCATTACGATGTATTGAGTATATGTCAAATTCAACGGATCTAAGTGACTGCGATATGCATTAACAATTTCCTTCGCCACTACATAAAGTGGGAAGCTCAATTGGTTTTCTAATTTCATGTACTCTGCATCAGGTACGTCTTCTTTATGTTTGTAACCTTCGAGTACGCCAATTTCTCCCATATTCTACCTCCATATGCACACAATAATCTACAAATTAATTGTACACAATTCTACAGCAAGCAGTCAACGTAAAAAACCTACTTTGTTCAGATATTTTTAAATTTGTCAATTAATTAATATATTTTTTCTTTTTTATTAAGAAAATGAGCGCATCTATAAAATTTATGGGCAGAAATCACACCATAAAACTGTGAACCTATTAATAAATTTTTTTATATTAGAATTCAATACCACATGCGGACATGGCTTCTTCAAGACGTTTAGCATGATCCAATTCTTCTGGAATAGAATGTTCAATTAATTCAGCAATTTTATGAGCACCCTCTTCATTTTACTTAATATGATTTCTTTCTAGATTTATGTCATATAGTATAATAAAAGAAATTCTATATAAACCTGATTGATAATAGGAGGACTATATGAACACCTTAGAATGTATCAAAACACGTCATAGTACGCGTAAATTTAAAGCTGATCAATTATCTCGAGAACTTATCGATCAAGTCCTCGATGCTGGCCGCCGTGCCCCATCGGGTGGTAATACACAATTGACACATTTTATGGTCATTACAAACCAGGATGTGCTCAAAGAGCTAGTAACACTCGTTCAAGAGGAATACGGCAAAATGCCGATTACAGAAAATACATTACCTTACATGGTAAACATCATTAAAATGTCCGCTGAAGGCAAGTTTGTATTTAACTATGGTGCACCGGCGCTCATCGTACTAGCAAGCCAAGCGAGCTATGCAAACAACTTTGCCGATGTATCTTGTGCAATGCAAAACATGATGCTCGCTTGCAATGAACTCGATCTTGGCAGCTGCTGGGTAAATCAAATCCGTCACCTTCAAGACAACGAACGCATCCAAGCTAAAATGCGTGGACTAGGCCTTAAAGAAGGTGAAAAAGTCTATGCTAGCCTTGTTATTGGCTATCCAGACTTACCAAACGGTCTTAACCGCCGCGAAATCGAAGCAAAAGGCTATCCTGTAACATATATTGATTAATTGAGACTATAAAATCAATTTTATCTTAGTATGCGTGCTATAGTATGTAATATACTATGAATACGGTAGCATCTTATCGACTAGTAAAATCAATATATTTACGTACAGTATATAAATATATTCACAATTAATATACAACACAAAAGCGCTATCTATCCCACAACTCTAATTGAGTGTCTATCGGAATAGATAGCGCTATTTTATTGACACCATTCATGTATTTTGGTGCTAGTTCGCTCTAATAAATAGTAGATATTTTAATGACCTATAATCTATGCGCTAATCCCATAATGGTGCACTAAAATAACTATTTATCATAATTAAAAATAAAATATAGTCGACTTTTGGTCATACATGGTATGATTACAATGGCATTTTGTAGAAAGGATGTGTGATGATGTCGATTTTCTCTCCAGCTCCTCATATTGATCGATTACCAGAGGGGCAAATCGATTCCACCTACAAACGTCTTCGCAAAGAAGTCTTTGCAGGTACTTTTATTGGTTATGCTACATTCTATTTGATCCGCCAAAACTTTAGTTTGGCTGTTCCGTACATGATTGCTGAGTACGGCTACACTAAAGCGGATCTTGGTATTGTCATGACCCTCTTATCCGTAGCGTACGGCGTAAGTAAATTTGTCATGGGTAATGCGTCTGACCGCTCTAACCCAAAATACTTCTCCACAGTAGGTCTATTGCTCAGTGCTTTAGTTATGTTATTATTCGGCACCTTACCTGGTGTTTTAAGCAGTATTCCTATCATGTGCGTGCTCGCCTTCTTAAATGGTTGGTTCCAAGGTATGGGCTATCCTCCATATGCGAAAAATATGGTAACTTGGTTCTCCCGTTCTGAACGCGGTGCTTGGTGGTCTTGGTGGAACGTATCCCACAATCTTGGTGGCGGTATTATCGCACCTCTCGCTACGTTAGGTATCTATCTATTTGGTACATGGCATAGTATTTTCTTCTTCCCTGCTCTTATTTCTATCGTATTAGCTGTGGTTACATTCTTCTTGTTGAAAGATACACCTCAATCTTGTGGCTTGCCACCTATCGAGGAATATAAACACGAAACAGTAGCAACTGAAGTAAAAGATGAAAACAAAACTACTTTCAAAGAAATCTTCTACAAATATATTTTGCATAACAAATACTTATGGTATCTTGCAATTGCAAATATCTTTGTATACTTCATCCGTTATGGCGTAGTAAGCTGGGCTCCTACCTATTTGACTGCTGTAAAAGGCTTTACAAAAGAAGGTTCCCGTTGGGCTTACTTCTTATACGAATGGGCTGGTATTCCAGGCATGCTCGTAAGCGGCTATTTGAGTGACCGCGTATTCCGCGGCCGTCGTGCTCCAGCTACCATCTGCTTCATGCTATTCGTTATCTTAGCAATCCTTGTTTACTGGTTCAACCCAGCAGGCAATATCCTTATCGATAACTTAGCACTTATCGCTATTGGCTTCCTCATCTACGGTCCAGTTATGATGATCGGCCTTCAAGCAGCAGACATGGTACCACGTGTAGCAACAGGTGGTGCTACTGGTCTTACAGGCCTTCTTGGTTACCTCATCGGTTCCGCTGGTGCTGGTGCCTTCATGGGTCTCATGGTTGACCTTTATGGTTGGGATGGCGGCTTCGTAGCCCTCGTTGGTGCATGTATCCTCGCTATCGTATTCCTACTTCTCACACTTGGTGACAAATCCCAAGCAAAAGAATAATCTACAACTAATAGTTGTATGAACCTAAAAACTCCCCTAGTAACACATCATTACTAGGGGATTTTATTATGTCTTAAAATATATACTGTACTAAATTCTATGCTACACACAAAGAACCATTTAAAACTTTCAAATTATACACGAGACCAAGTCGTGCCAAACCGTGCAATGCAACAGCCGTAACAGGATCTATAAGACCAAGTACGCCCACGCAGATGATCGCTACGTGGAATACAATAGACACGATAAGTAGACCTAAATGAGACTGCTTTGTTCCTTTTGAAAGCTCCGATACAGGAGATGCGTCATCCACAAGGGATCCCATCATAAGTGCCACTAAGATAAGCTCCAAGGAACATGGGCATAGTACCAATAACAAGGTTACAGTATGTTTGAAATCCTGTGTCAATGCAAAGGAACCCATAGACAATAACAACACGGCCACAACAATAACCGATGAGTAGTTGTTGATACCTTGACGCAATGCCACCAGTTGAGATGGCATCATAGGAAGCATATCATCATCTACAGTATAATGTGACTCACCCGTAATAAGCTGCTCCAAGAAGAAACCAGCCTGTACGATGAGCCCCACATAGGCCGCCGTATGATAATCGCCAATGGAAATAAGCGCCACCATGGCCACTACAATGAGAAAATTAGCATGGATCTCTAAACGCTCCCAAATACTTTGAACACTATTAATAAGTAGTGGTAAACCACAAACTAGAACCGTTACCCACGCTAAATCTATAACAGGATTTAATGACTCTGTAATCACATCCAAAAGAATAAAAACAACGCCTAATGCTAAAATAGCACCTTGCGTGAATAACGACACCTGCGCCGATAAAGACTGTAAAAACTTCATATAGACCTCTCTATACACTAGAACCGGCCTCACTTGCTCCGGAAACACAACACAAAAACAATACTAATTCAAAACTTTTTATACCTTAAGCAATTTGAAACTCTCTGTGCCTAAAGTAATTTAAAACACTTTGTACCTAAAGTAATTTAAAACGCTTTGTACCTAAGGTAATTTAAATTTTATGTACCCATAGGGGTATATCTACAATGTAAATATTATACAAAACATACAAACTATATACAAATCAATTTTTTCGATAAATAATAAAGAACTGCATTTCCTATATAGAATAGGAAAAAAACGAATTCATAAAAATGACCTCTCCCTTTAAAGCTCTAGTTGAAGGCTCTTATTTCTTTATTATTTTTAGAAAAAACAGATCCCTAAAAACGACTTAACTCACTTTGGAAACTCTTCAATAGGCCCTAGTTGAAGATGCTAATTTCATATAAAAAGAAAAGCCCCTATCTCTAAAAATGACTTAGCTCGCTATGGAGGCTTTTAGAGATAGGGGCTTTGACCCAAGTTATGAAATTAGAGCTTCAACGCCTCAATCCATTCTGCTTCTTTAAAGCCCACCAGAACTTTGTCTTCAAGAACCAAGATAGGACGTTTTACAAGCATACCATTGGATGCTAATAAAGCTAGTTTTTCTTCTTCACTAAGGTTTGGCAATTTATCCTTCAATTGTTGTTCACGATAAATCATACCGGAAGTATTAAAGAATGCTTTCAAATCTTTACCAGATTGTGGATACCAAGCTGCGATTTCTTCTACTGTAGGGTTTTCAGATTTAATATCACGATCTGTGTATTTAATATTATGATCATCTAAGAATTTCTTTGCTTTTTTGCATGTTGTGCATTTAGGATATTCAACGAATAACATAGCGTCTCCTTATAGTAATACATAATGTTATAACGATTTATTTATAGATTAAGTGTACCAAATATATCGAAAATTATCAATCAGCAGTACATTGATTTGTAATACATCTTATATTCTTCAAATCAGCTTGAAGCCTCTCTGTATCCTCTGCTTCAAGCAAATCTAAATCCATTTGCAATCTTAAGAAAAACCCTTTAGACATACCAAAATATTTACACAATCTTAAATCTGTATCTGCCGTAATTTTTCGTTTATCTTGAAGAATTTCTTGTATTCGTGATACAGGAACCATAATATCCTTCGCAACACGGTATGCACTTAGCCCCAATGGTTGCATAAATTCTTCACGTAGAACCTCACTCATTTTAGGTACTGGGATTAGTTCCTTCATACTTTTATCTCCTTAATGATAAGTATCCACGATAAAAAATGCGTTCTGTTTCTTTATCCTTAAATCCGATAATCATAGAATCTCTCCTTTGATTATACCTGTTAAACAGGTATAATTCAATAATATCTACCTGAATAACAGTCATATAGGAAATTAAAATTATTCTGCTATTAGTTTTGGTAAAAGATTTCTAGGTAATACCAGTCAAATCCTACTTTGGCAGTGACTCTATTGGTCACCTATTTCGGAACGTAAGGATCTATATCTATCAACTTAATTGGATTGAGGGATGTCATTAACTTGATTGAGTGGAGAAATATCATAAGTTATTTTATTACAAAATAATTTCAGAAAATAAAAAGACCTATATCCTCCACCTCATGTACAAGGTACATATCAAAGGTTTAGAGAATATAGGTTTCTTATAATGCTATTTATAGTATGATTTACAGCAAAAATGTAAGCCCCATAGCCACAAAGATGGCTGGCAATAGGTTTGCAATACGGATTTTACCAGGCCAGATGAGGTCAATACCGACACAGAAGATTAGAATAGATCCCACGTAGGACAGGTTATCGATAGCACTCGGCGTCATTAGAGGTGCCGCGATGTGTGCCATAGCTGTAATAATCCATTGGGTAATCCCTACAGGAATAAAGGAGAACAACGCGCCCTTGCCCATAGAAGATACCATTACCATAACGATGATGCCGTCGAGGATACCTTTCAACAATAGCGTTTGATAGTTACCCGTCAAGCCGTCTTGAATAGATCCTAGTACGCCCATGGCGCCCACGGTAAACGTAAGAGATGCTGTAATAAAAGCGTGCGTAAACTGTGGATCACCAGTGTTACCAGTTTTTGCTTTCACCCAGTCACCAAAAACAGTAATCCAACGGTTAAGGTCGATAAGCTCACCAATTACAGCGCCTGCCACCATGCTAATAATCATGAGCATAGGCCCCGTCGTTTGCAGCGTGCCGTTTACGATGACTAGCATATACTGCATAGCACCGCTCATCCCGAGGAGGAGAACAATAATACCGCTCACCATCATGAGCGTCTGTTTCAAATTTTCTTTCATAAACCGGCCGAATGCGAGACCGCACAAGCTGCCGGC
The DNA here is from genome assembly GCF_041431445.1 of Veillonella sp. 20925_1_51. NCBI lineage: Bacteria > Bacillati > Bacillota > Negativicutes > Veillonellales > Veillonellaceae > Veillonella > Veillonella sp. 20925_1_51. The sequence continues at coordinate 3,619 of NZ_JAPVXT010000003.1, read as the reverse complement.
TATGATAAGGCCAATGTTAATGGCCGTGCCCAAACCAATCATATATTTCCCTTTCTTAATTGTGAAAGTAATACTTTATTTCATCATCAGTATATCAACTATATCGAAACAAATCAATCTGCTATAGCATACAACCAATCTATGCCGTTATATGGCCCTAGATAAAAACATATAGCAAAAAGACCCTATCCAGTAAAGGATAAGGTCTTTATGTTGTGTTTATAGCTTTGAGAGAGAAGTATATGAGAGACCCGCTTTGGAGAGAGAGAATATATGTGTTTGTATATAAAGCGGGCCGACATATGATGGAACGCTATCTTTCCATCGACTATAGTGTACACCTTAAAGTATGGTTTAACACAAGTACAATTTTGTAACATCAATCATGTATAAAAACTATTGTTAACTAACGATTATACAAATACGTTACAACATATAGGTAAAAGAATGCGAATTATTAGAAAAAGGCAAAAATAATAAGCTAACTATCAAACATTCAGATTTATATTAATACTCAACATTTAAAACTATATTAATCCTCAGCGTCTACAGGCAATTGAACAATATCTGCTAGCTTATTAATCTCGCTAAAACAAGGACAGTCATTACCGTGATCGTTGATGAGACCACTAGCTTGCAGGTGGGAATAGATGGTAACGGGGCCTACAAACTTAAACCCGCGCTTCTTCAGATCCTTACTAATCCGCGTAGACAGACCATTCTTTGCTGGAACATGCCCATCAGGATGGCTTTCATAAATAATAGTTTTATTGTCTGTGAAAGCCCAGATATAGTTGCAAAACGAACCAAATTCATCTTGAATACCTTTAAAAGCAGAAGCATTATTGATGATAGCTTCAATTTTAGGGCGAGACTTGAGCATACCCTCGGTCTGCAAGATTCGCTCTACGTCGCTTTCACCATAACTAGCAACCGTATCAATATCAAAATGATCAAAGCAGCCTCGGATAATGTCTCGTTTATTCAAAATCGTAAGCCAGCTGAGACCACATTGGAGACTTTCAAGACAGAGATGTTCAAACTGCAACCGATCATCATGAATAGGCCGCCCCCACTCATGATCGTGGTAGGCCTGATACAAAGGCGTAGTAGGCCACTCGCAAGTCGCCATCATACACCTCCATGTGCCCACACGAGGACATCATACATGAGAGCCACTACGAGGCCCATCACGAGATGACCGCCTACGTAGAGCGGGATTAACAAATAGATGAATAACAATAAGGAATGTAAGGTTCTGCGTAACCATACAATCGGCGTAGATGTACCGCCGCCAACCTTGCCATCAAGCCAATTGTGAACGATGTAGATAGGCGTACCTAAACGATGAATCCAATTAGGAAGTCGCTTACCAGGATTTAAGCTAGGGCAATATAAAATGACCAATGGTAACGCCACCGCATCAAGAATGAGCAGCATCGTTAAGGTCAAGGAGAACAAATCTATTTCGCCTTCCCACGTCACTGGATGTGCTATAAAGCGGAGGGCCCACAAATAGGCTTTATATACGATATACGGTTCTAATAGCCATAATAAGGGCTTCACTACACTCATGGGACTACCTATACCAAACACAAAATAATAAAAACTACGCATCTGCGTAGTTGTTTTTTATATACAACGTTCTGATCGCATCGATTTAACTATAAGAACTACGGATATTTTAGGCCCAAAGGTGAGTCTAAAAACATCAATTCACACTCAAAATTTTTAGTCCTTTCATACATCGATTTCTATACTATTATTATATCAGATTTTGGCCTTTTTGTGGGGTTAAAATTCACATAATTTTGCTAAAATATACAATTTATAGTAGTTATCAACAATAGAACCCACTATATAAGCTATCCATCACTATCGACTCATATATACTAATTTTTCATCAAAATTATGACTTATTTTGATAAATTCCTTAGAAAAATTCGGCATACAAAGTAACATAAAAGCCAAAATAAAGAACTAAGAATCTGTATCAATACTATGTGGCATTTTATGCCCATACCCTATGTTATTATAAATACAGGTAGTAAATACCGTCTCACTTTCTTTTGATAAACAATGCAAAAAGGGCAGCTTCTTAGGGCTGCCTTTTTTGTATTCCACATACAACTTAAAAATATAGTCATTTAGTTATATAATTATACTTAACAACTTAGCCTATGGATTACACAAGATCAATAGATATGAGAGTATAAACGGGAGATACTACCATGACCAAACTACCAATATTAGCAGGTGTTTTCATGATAAGCACTATCTTATCACCAGTAGGCGCCATCAATGTTAATATTCCTGGCGCAGATTCGAAAATTCCAAAGGATGCCTACATAAATTACAAAACCACGAATCCTGATATTGAAAAGGATGTAGCAAACTATGTGGAAACACTAAAAGCAACGGACAAGGCTAAAGGTATTAGCAAAAGCGAAATGGAGTATGCTAAAGCTGCCTCTATCTATCGAGGTCAACATTACCATAATACGGTCATTTCCGTTCATGACAAATACAACCAAATCCGGCTTTCATTCCCCGTAGCGGGCATAAAAAGTGATTATAATATAGGGCGTTACAAAAATCCGAGTCGAACCATTGAGGACTATCGAGTGTTTACCGATAATGGAAGTCTCAATTTAGAAATTGACTATGCTGATTACAAAGACTATGACTGGCGTAACACAAAAATAGCTTATGATAAACTAACCGATAAAGACGTTCGTGATTTCTTTAAAGGTATGGCAAAACGCAAGCCAGCAAAACACATTTCGGATATAAAGGGTGCTGTATTTTCATATCCTACTGTTACCTATAGCACTTGGGATAGCATGAAGATGCCGCACCTTGAAAACGGTAAAAAAACAACGCTCACTATCGACACGATCAATTTTAAATTTAAGGGCTATAACATGCGTCATCCCTTATATCACGCAGGGTTTGTCTATTATGATAACAACCCCGTTCTGAACAAAGTTCCTACAGATAAATTATTGGCTAATTATGTGCTTCCTTCTGTGCAAAACCTAAATGAATTAAATCAATATTCACGCATAGAAAACTTAAATGGTATACAATACCGCGTACCAAAAGACGCCATATACGAAGGTCAAAGTAAGGGCTCCGACCACCAAGATATTAGACACTACAAAAAAGGGAACATAATATTCTTTGTTTCTACTGACAATGTTCCTAAGAACCCATATGCGCATGAACTTGTTGTAAATGGTCATTACGATTTTAAAACGGAGTTAAATACGTCCTGGGATATTTACTATTCCTACCCAACATCAGATTATATTAATTATGCCGTTATATGGAATAATAATATTCCTGGGCTATCCACACACATCTATAAACCCCATAAAGATGATCACATCCTAACCTTTTACTCCTATGATGGAACCTATAGTTTTATCTATACCATCTTTTATCCAAGTTTTTTAAATACTGAGGAAGTTCAAAAATTACGGAATATGATTGAGTTTTTTGAGTCTACCAATAATCCTAACTTCAAACTGAAAGCGCATGTTCTATTTCCAGATACAGAGGGGAGCCATGCCCATTAAAACATCGTTCAAAATCAACCTAATAGTATCAAACGTGT